>JAHLKT010000007.1:15000-235731 GCA_020444545.1 Desulfarculaceae bacterium
ATGACTTAACCCGTCTCGACGTCTACTGTTTTTAACCCGCTATTCAGTTTTCAGAGATCAACAGGCGCAAGAATCAGTTTATCCACCCCGTCGGCCGTTGTCAAGACCAACTTAATCACCTCTGGGGTGAACTGGATTCTTGTCTTCTCTTGTTAGAGAGCTGCCTTCAGGTTTCTGCCTTCCGGCTCGCGCCGGCCCCGACAGGTTCCGTGCGGCAACGAGGGGGATAGTACCAGAACTCGTTGGTCCTGCAAGCGAAAAAAAACAATTTGGTGAAAAAAATATAAGACCCCGGCCGCCAACCGTCTCTTGGCACTCCAAGTGGTGGCCGCAAGTTCACTACTACTATATATGGGGGAGGGGGGCAACCGAAAAAATTGCGACAAAAGGTGGCAAAATCTAGCGCAAATGCCCGGAGGGGCGGTGGATATGGTCAAAAGGCATGCGGTATGGTGTTTAAAAAGACCTCCGAAAGCGCGCGGCCCATGGGAAGCTTTGACTTGGCTGTCAAAAAATAGCTAGGATGTAGTCACATTGCGGGCCGTGGGCCCGATGGAAGGACGAGAAGGCTCATGAAAAAAACCATCACCACCCTTTTTATCATCGCCGCACTGCTCATGACCGCGCCGGCGGCTTCGGCCTGGGTGATCCACAACAACACCGATTATTTGGTGGGGGTGAGCGGCAAGTGGTCCTTTGGCTTTGATAAATTCAAGATACGCCCCCGGAAGAGCCACAAAGGCGACAGCGACGCGCTCTTGATGAACGTATCGGTGAGCTATCTGTCCCAAGGCCAGCTTCGCCAGAGTTACAGCTTCAGCATCCCCGCCGACGGCCAGGCCAAGGTCTACCCGGGCAAGGTGGAGGTGTACAACGGGGCGGGCAAGGTGATCTACACCACCAACATGGACCACTTCGACTTGCGCTGAGCCGGGCGCGGACCAGGGGCCTGCCCATATATATAGGAGAGGGTAGCGTGGGCATCAATCCGTACTTCGCGGCCCCTTGCGGGCTCTACTGCGGGGTCTGCGCCATCCACCTGGCCGGGCGCGATAACAACCGCAAGTTGCAGGAAAAGCTGGTGAACCTCTACCAGGGCAACACCCCGGGCAAGGGCACTTTGCCCGGGGCCGAGAACCTGAAGCCCGAGGACATCCACTGCGACGGCTGCATGTCGGCCGAGCCGTTCTTCTTCTGCAAGACCTGCTTCATCAAGGATTGCACCAAGGACAAGGGCTACGAGGGCTGCCACCAGTGCGGCGAGTTCCCCTGCGAGTTCATCGGGAACTTCTCCATGGCCGTGGGCAAGAAGGTGATTCTGCGGGCGGTGCCCTATCGCCGCGAGCACGACACCGGGCAGTGGATGCTGGACGAGGAGGCCCGCTACCATTGCCCCCAGTGCGGGGCCCAGGCTTTCAGGGGCGCGATGCGCTGCAATCAATGCAAGAGCCCTCTTGATCTGGATTAGCTCGGGCCGGCTTCGCCAGACGCGCCTATGCTGCGTTGCGGGCGGCGCTCGCCTCCTCGGCGTATTGCATATACGCCTGCGGGCCTCGCTTGCCCGCGCCTTGCCTAGCCACGCCTGGCTGTGCCGGGGGTAGGGCGATGTAAGAAAAAGCAGGCCAGGCTTTTGCCTTTCTTTTCCCTCCCTCTTATCTCCCCAACCACCCCCCGTCGGGGTCGCACCGGGGCCGGCGTCTTCGCGCCGCATGACAGCCTGCCTCTCGCGAGCCTTTCTAGAATTTCCCGACCACCCTCCGCTTGCCCAGGTCCGCGATGAAGCCCCGCTAGCGAGCGCCTCTCGTTTGCCTCAGCTGTTATGCCGGCCCAGGGTGACCCCGGCAAAAAAGCCCGCTTTTCTTTCTTTTTCCCCATCTTCTTCTCTCATAATTGCCTTTTGAGGCCCGAACCAAAGACAAAACCAGGGAAGATCGCCACCTCGCGGCGGAAGGGCTTCCCCTTTCAGCAAACGACCGGAGCCGCCGCTCCTCGCGATGACTCGCTGTTACTGGAATTTGAGAAGAGTAAAAAACAGGGTTTGCGCCCGCCCGCTGGCGCATGGGGGTTTTTCGGGCGGGGATAAACCCCGCCCCTACATTGGCCTGGCCGCTGCATCAACGCCTTTCCGATGCACCGATCCGGAGGCCTCCCGCGAGCAGGCCCCTCTTTTTTCTCCCCCACCACCCCCCGTCGGGGTCGCCTCGGGGCCGGCATCTCCGCGCCGCATTACAGCCTGCCTCTCGCGAGCCTTTCTAGAATTTCCCGACCACCCCTCCGCTTGCCCAGGTCCGCGAGGAAGACCCGCCAGCGAGCGCCTCTCGTTTGCCTCAGCTGTTATGCCGGCCCAGGGTGACCCCGGCAAAAAAAGCCCGCTTTTCTTTCTTTTTCTTTTCTTCTCTTTGCTCCCAACCGGAGACAAAACCAGGGAAGATCGCCACCTCGCGGCGGGAGTTGCTTCCCCTTTCAGCAACCGCCCGGGGCCGCCGCTCCTCGCGATGACTCACTATTTCTGGAGCATATTTGGTGGGAGGTTGGGGGTGGTTTCGTTGCGTTCCGGGCGCGGGCGTCTCTATTCGAAGGGCCTAAAGGAGACGAAGACCTCCTTGCCGTTCAGGCGCTCCACCGCTTGGGAGATGAGGCGGTTGACCCGCGGCCCTGGCGCGGTGGGGTCAGACATGGCATCGGCCTCGGCCAGCTCGTTCGGGTCCAGGGGGTCGAAGAGAAAGGCCTGGGCGCTGACTTCCCGCGCCGCGCGTCCGGCCGGGGTGAGGCCGTAGGTGGTCACCCCGTGGCGGCTGACCACCAGCCATTCGATCTCGCCCTCGGGGTGGTGCTTCCAAAAGGCCCGCGACAACAGCTCGGCCGCGTTGATGTCCGCCACCGAGGGCAGACCCTCCTCCACGGTCTTCATCAGGCGCTTGTCCGCGTGGTAGGTCTCGCGGATGAAGGCGGTCTTGGGGTGGATGTGATACACGGCGAGGCGCGGGTGCTTTTTTAAGAGCCGGTAGACGTAGACCTCGATGCCGATGTAGTTGCCGTCCTTGGTGGTGCGCTCACAGCAGCCCAGCTCGACCCAGAGCTTCTCGCCGGGCAGGTAGGCCCATATCTCCTCGAAGCCGGGCGCGGCGCACAGGGCGCGAAGCTGGGCCTCGCCAGAGGTACGGCCGGCGTGCACCACGGCGCGCAGGGCGGGGGAGGGGTTCACCCGCAAGCGGGGCTCCACCCGCCAGGGCCGGGGCTCGGGCTCGGCCGCCGGGGCAACCCCGGCCGCCAAACAGCTTGCCAAGAGCGCGGCCGCCAGCAGGCGGGCGATGGGCATACGGCGCCTCATGAGGGCCAGCCTAGCGCCCCGTGGGGGCGGCCGCAAGTTAAAGGGCGGTTACGGCCTAGGCCTCGCCGACCCCCGGGTCCACGCTGGGGGGCGGGCCCAGGTCCGGGGCCGCGGCCGGGGTCTTGGCCGCCGCGATGTTTTCCAATAGGCCCAGCATCCGGAAAAAAACCATGATCACCTCCATGTACACCCGGGCCAGGATGGCGAACACGGCGGCCGCGATGGCCGATCCGATGAGGTACAAGAGGCCGTAGCCGAACCCGGCGGCGAAACCGGCGATCGCGGTGACCACGAACCAGATCGCCACGCCGATGAGGATGAGCACGTAGAGGATCTTGATGATGCTGGGGGTGATGAATTCCTGGAAGCTCAGGTTGAACATCTTGTGGGTGAATGAGGGCACCGGACACCTCCCTTGGCAAATAAAGACCGGGTAAGGCACGGACCGCAACCACCTATCAGCTACGGGGATTGTAGCACGCCAGGGCACAAAAAAGCCGGGGCCCATGAGCCCGAGAGACTCTCGCGCGCCAGCAGGCGGATATAAACCCCACCCATGCATTTGCCTTGTCTCTGGTTGGGAGCAAAGAAAAGAGAGGAGAAAAGAGAAAAGAAAAAGGGTTTTTTTGCTGGGATCGCCCAGGGCCGGCATAAGGGTAGGTGCCGGGGAGGGGCGCTCGTTGGCGGGGCGGGGACGCGGTGGCGAAGGGCGCGGAGAGGGGGCCTTGAAAATCGACTAGGCCCGTTGGAGGCAGGCCTAGGTGGCGCGCGGAGATGCCGGCCCAGCGGCGACCCCGGCGGTGGGGTGGTGGTGGGAGGAGAAGGAAGAGGGGGAAAGAAGCGAGGGACGGCGGTGGAATGGGAGGCCAATGTAGGGGCGGGGTTTATCCCCGCCCGAGAGACTCTCGCGCGCCAGCAGGCGGATATAAGCCCCACCCATGCATTTGCCTCGTCTCCGGTTGGGAGCAAAGAAAAGAAGGGAGAAAAGAGAAAAAAAAGGGTTTTTTTGCCGGGATCGCCCAGGGCCGGCATAAGGGTAGGTGCCGGGGAGGGGCGCTCGTTGGCGGGGCGGGGACGCGGTGGCGAAGGGCGCGGAGAGGGGGCCTTGAAAATCGACTAGGCCCGTTGGAGGCAGGCCTAGGTGGTGCGCGGAGATGCCGGCCCCGAGGCGACCCCGGCGGGGGGGTGGTGGGGGGAGGAGAAGGAAGAGGGGAGGCGGCCCAGAGAAAAGGACTGGGATAATGAGGGCTCTATTTGCCGGGATCGATCAGCCCCAGCTTGACCAGCCTGCTGCGGATGCCGCCGCTGCTGCGTTGGTGGGCCGCGGCCATGTCCTTGATCTTGTCGCCCCGCCGGAAGGCCTGGGTCAGCTCCGCGTCCTCCACCTCGGACCAGGGCTTGCCCTGATTGGCCGGGCGGTCGCTGGTCAGGGCCGGGTTTTGTAAAATCTCGCGGACGTGGTGCAGGGCCCGGATGATCTGGGGCCGGTTGATGAGGTGATCCTCCGGCAGCACCTCGCCGGTGGTGGGGTCCACCCCCTCGCTGAGCAGGCGCACCACCTTGATGGTTTCGTGCAATTCCATGTCCCCCCCTTTTATTCCCAACTTTTTCATGTTCGGCAGGTGGGTGATTGTAGCATCCCCGGGCATAAAAAAGCCGGGGCCCCGCCTGCGCGGAGCCCCGGAGAATCGTCTCGCTGGAGTTAAAGCTACTCGGGCACCACCCGGTGATGCTTCTTCTTGCCCGCGCGCAGCCAGATCGCGCCGTCCTCGCCGGCCATGTCCAGGGTGATAGGGGTGTCGAAGGCCTCCACCCGGTTCTCGCCCACATAGGCCCCGCCCTGAGTGATGAGCCGCCGGGCCTCGGAAGAGCTCTTGCACAGCCCCACCTCGTTGAAGAGCAGGAAGGCGGGCACGCCCTCGGCCAGGCGGTCCTTGGCCATGCCGGAGGTGGGCACGCCCTCGGCGTCGGCCCCGCCGCCAAAGGCCGCCTGGGCCGCCTGTTGGGCGTTCTTGGCCTCGGCCTCGCCGTGCACGATCTTGGTCACCTCGTAGGCCAGCACCTGCTTGGCCTGGTTGATGGCCGCGCCCTCCAGCCGGGCCAGTTCGTCCACCTGGTCCATGGGCAGGAAGGTGAACAGCTTGAGGAAACGCTCCACGTCGTCGTCGGTGGTGTTCACCCAGTACTGATAGAAGTCGTAGGGGCTGGTGCGCTCCGGGTCCAGCCACACCGTGCCCGCGTGGGTCTTGCCCATCTTCTGGCCGGTGCTGGTGGTGATGAGCGGGAAGGTGAGGCCGTAGACGGTCTGGCCCACCATGCGGCGGGTGAGGTCCACCCCGGCCACGATGTTGCCCCACTGGTCGTTGCCGCCCATCTGGAGGCGGCAGCCGTGGTGCTTGCACAGGTGCATGAAGTCGTAGGCCTGGAGGATCATGTAGTTGAATTCGATGAAGCTCAGGCCGGTCTCCAGGCGCAGCTTCACGCTCTCGGCGGCCAACATGCGGTTCACCGAGAAGTGGCGGCCCACGTCGCGGAGCATCTCGATGTAGTTCAGCGGGGCCAGCCAGTCGGCGTTGTTGACCATGACCGCCTTATCGTCGCCGAACTCCAGGAAGGGGGTCAGCTGCTCTTTGATGGCCTCGGCGTTGGCGGCCAGCTCCTCCAGGGAGAGGATCTTGCGCATCTCGGTCTTGCCCGAGGGGTCGCCCACCATGCCCGTGCCCCCGCCCACCAGCACGATGGGCCGGTGCCCGGCGCGTTGGAGGTGCACCAGGCTCAGGATGGGGATGAGGCTGCCCACGTGCAAAGAGGTGGCGGTGGGGTCGAAGCCGATGTAGCCCAGCACGGTCTCGCTGTTGAACAGTTTGCCCAGCTCCACCTCGTCGGTGCACTGGGCCACATAGCCGCGCTCCAGGAAAGTATCGTACACGCTCACGTCAAACGCCTCGTTTTCTTTGGCAAGATTGCACCGGCGGCGATGGCCGCCCCTGGTGATATAACCCGCACGGCGGGCCTTGTCGAGGGGAATCCGGGTATGTGCGTCAGCGTCTCGGGGCGGAGCCCCGATAGTGGTAGGCCTGGGAATAGTTGCGCGCTTGGCTGGTCATGACAAGGGGCATTATAGCGGGGACGCGGCGCCGGGGGCAATGGCAATCAGCCTCGGGGAGATTAGCTTATAATAGATGAAGGCATTAGTCCGCGCGGGCGGGAAGGGAGAAGCCGCTTGACCAAGAAATTTCTATGGCTGACGTTGGGGAGCCTGGCGGCCTTGTGCCTGCTGGCCGCGCCGGTCACGGCCGGCGCCGAGGCCCGGGGCAACCTGCGGGTGGTGGTGGTGGGCCATATGGGCGCGCCCCTGGCCCAGGCCGGGGTGATGCTGGTCGGCCCGGAGCGCCAGCGCAACCGGGAGACCGGCTTCGACGGGGTGGTGGAGTTCCCCCTGATCCCCCAGGGGGTCTACGAGGTCCAGGTGATCAAGGCCAAGATGCAGCGCGTGGTGCGCACCGGGGTGGTGGTGCGCCAGGGGCAGACCATGACCCTGCGCATCGAGATGCGCCCCCAGGGCCAGGGCATGTGAGGAACGGGGTGACACGGCGCGTTTTCCTGGGCCTGGTTCTGGCCTGGCTGGCCCTGGCCGTTGCCACGGCGGCGGCGCCCGCCCGGGCCGGGCAGGAGGCCAGCCTGGTGGTGGAGGTGAGCAGCTTTCGGGGGGGCTATCTCTTCGGGGTTTCGGCCCGCCTGAGCGGGCCGGACCGGGAGCGCCTGGGGTTCAGCGACGACCGCGGCCAGGTGCGTTTCGATTCCCTGCCGCCCGGGAGCTACGACTTGGAGCTCAGGCTGCGGGGCTATCGGCCCACCTACCACAGAAGCATCAGCTTGCGCGCCGGAGAGAGCCTGCGCATCCGGGAAAGCATGCCCAGCCTGGCGGGCCCCCGCTGAGGCGGACGGCCCGACCCAAAGGCCCCTGCCCGGCGGCCCGGGGCGAGCTCAGCGACAATTTACTGTATTAGTTGGGAAAAAATTCATATAAGTTGTGTGAGCCTACCAACGTGCTTATAATTAAGTCACTGCCCCGGGAGATTCCTCATAAGGAGAAGAGAAAGTGGCGCGGTTCGCTAAGTTTATAATTACAGCGCTATTGCTGCTGGGGCTGGCTCTTCCCGCCGGGGCCGACATCATCCAGGTGCAGTCCTTTGGTCCGCAGACGCCCAAGTATTTCCCCAACTTGACTTTCAACCAGTTCAGCGGGAACGTGGCGGACCTGACCGGTATCACCGTTTCCCTGCGCTTGACCACCTCCGGCGGTTTGGGGCAGGTGGACAACGAGAGCGGCAGCACGGCCACGGTGACGGTTGACTTCGGCACCAGCGGCTTCCTCATCGGGGGCGGCGTGGTCTTGCCCAGCCTGCTGACCAGCCCCACTACCTCTGTGAAGGCGGTCACCACCGGCTCGTTCACCCTGGGGCCCAACGACGGCGACGGCCTGGGGGTGCAGAGCGGCGGCTCGGACTATGCCTACGTGGTGGGCCAGAACGTGACCAACAGCCTGAGCGGCAGCGTGCCCACCATCAGCTGGGGCGGCTACATCGGCAGCGGCACCTTCAACATCATCGGGTACATCGACACCTACCTGAAGGTGAGCGGGGCCAGCGGCATCAGCCAGGGCTCCACCCCGCCCACGGTGAGCGGCGATGTGACCGTGACCTATCAGACCACCGGCGGAAGCGCCTCCACCCCCGAGCCGGCGAGCCTGTTGCTCCTGGCCAGCGGGTTGGGCGGCCTGGCCGGCTGGCGCTATCGCCGCCGCCGCAAGGAGTAGGCAGCCACAGCGGCATTAGCTGATTATCCAAGCTCAAGCGCCCCGGTCCCGGATGGGATCGGGGCTTTGCTTTGGGGGGGTCACAAAAAAATCCCGCCTCGCGGTTAGCGAAGCGGGATCTTTGGCAGCCGGACCCAAGGGCCCGGCTGCGCGCGGGCAGTTTCCTACCAGCGATTGTCCTGGCGGGGCTCGCGGGGCTTGGCGGCGTTGACCTTGAGGGTGCGGCCCTCGAAGTCCTTGCCGTCCAGAGCCGCGATGGCCTCGTCGGCGCCGGAGCTCATCTCCACGAAACCGAAGCCGCGGGAGCGGCCGCTTTCGCGGTCGGTGATGACCCGGGCGGAATCCACATCGCCGTGCTGCTCGAACAGGCCACGCAGGGTTTGGTCGTTGGTGTCAAAGGAAAGATTGCCCACGTAAAGATTCTTGCTCATTAAACAAAACTCCAAAAAAAGAAAAATGGTCGCTCCGCCAACCTTGGCGGAACTTCGAACCAGCGAGCCCAAGTTTTTTGCTGAGTGTGCGGCCCAATGGCCGGGTTGACCAGCGGTGGTCTTTGGCTGGGTGGTAGCTGAGGGAAAGCTTATGCCTAAAAACCCCTGTGTCAACTTATATTTTCGGCGGCGGCCATGGGGCAAAAAAATCCCGCCTCGCGGTTGGCGAAGCGGGATCTTTTTGCAGCCGGCCCGAGGGACCGGCTTCGCGGGCGGATTCCTACCAGCGGTTGTTCTGGCGGGGCTCGCGGGGCTTGGCCTCGTTGACCTTGATGTTGCGGCCTTCGAAGTCCGTGCCGTCCAGGGCCTTGATGGCCTCTTCGGCGCCGGAGCTCATCTCCACGAAGCCGAAGCCACGGGAGCGGCCGGTCTCGCGGTCGGTGATGACCCGCGCGGAGTCAACCTCGCCGTACTGCTCGAAAAGGCCCTGCAGGGTTTGGTCGTTGGTGCTGAAGGAAAGGTTGCCCACGTAAAGATTCTTGCTCATTAAACAAAACTCCAAAAAAGGATATAGGGTCGCACCGCCTCCGTTGGCGGGGCTTTCGACCAACGAGCCCAAGTTTTCGGCTGAGTGTGCGGCGCGGAGGCCAGCATGACCAGCGGTAGCCTTTGGCTGGATGGTAGGTCTATGACCAGCTTATGCCTAAAAACCCGGGTGTCAACTAATATTTTTGATGGGGGTGGGGAAGGGGCGGCACGGCGGGGCGGAAAAAGAGGCCAGGTAAGGAAAAAAAGAGAAAGCCTAAAGTTGAGGTGGGGCGCTGGCATTGGGCCGCTTGCGAGTGCGGCTCGCCTGACAACAGGAAATTGTCGGGGTTACCCGCTTTCGATTTCTTCGCTGCAGATGCTGGCCTGGCCCTCACCTCCTGGACACACATGACCAAATATAGGACACTCCGCCTCTCCGCGATCGAAGGGCATGTTTTCTATACAGTGCTCCCAGGGGCATGCAATGCCATATTTTTGGTGGTTTTTCAGAGGGGTGAAATCGTTCGAATAACCCAGGCAAAACGTTTTATTTACTTCAGCAGTCAAATCAATAATTTTTATTGCGATGTCATAAGAGACTTCCGCACCGTGAATCGCTTCGTTGCACATTTTGGTTATATTTTGTAATGCTTTTAGTTGGGCAGAGTTCATCCAGTCATTTTTTCCATACAAACTAATAATTTTGCCGAGTGAATATTTAGAGGTGTCCTCACTAGCATCTTTACTCCACAATTTAAACTTTTTCTCTATTTCTATCCGCAATGCGGCTAGCGCCAGTACCGGGTCGGTCTCTGCCAATGCACGCGGACTTGAGAGATCAAAGAATTGATCTGAAAGGTATTCACCATCAGCTTCTAGCTTTTTTAGTGATGATTTGCCTGATGAATTATCTGGATTTATGTCTATCGGGTAACATTCTTTGCCTGATTTATTTAATAATTGCTTTCCTTGCCTGACTTTTAGTGCGGATTGTTCACTTTCTGTGAGAACCTTTTTTGTCCTTTCAATTGTATCTTTGAATTCAAACTCTGTACCTGGCAATTTAGCTTTTTTAAGAAATCGTGCAAAAAAAGGGATAGAGAAAATAAAATAAATTGTTACAACGACCCAGTCCACCGTAAACCAGGAAAAACTGAGCCCCCGTAAGGCCAACAAACAGATTCCAATTATAATTACTAACCAGCCGTGAGCCCCCATTATTTGCCTTCAGCCAAAGATTTACATTGGCGATAGTTCCTTCTGTTATATCATTAGCAGCATAACATATAGCATACATTACTGGACTATTTTTAACGTGGCCGTTCCGTGCTGTTGCTGTTAAACGACGGCTACAATCCTTAGGTTGGTATGAATTGGTAACAGCTGTTTGACCCTAGCAAGCCAGCCCGTGGGCAGCTATCCTACCCCAGCTTTTCGTGCACTCGCTCTATGGCCGTGGCGCGGCCTGTGGTCTCGTCGATGGTGACCAGGGTGGCGTCCATGGCCGCGGGGCCGCCGGCCACCTTGAAGGGCAGGGGGCGGAACTCGCGCAAGCGGAAGGTGGCGGTGGCCGGGTCCATGCCGATCACCGACTCGTAGGGCCCGGTGAGGCCCACGTCGGACTGATAGGCGGTGCCCCCGGCCAGGATGCGCTCGTCGGCCGTGGGCACGTGGGTGTGGGTGCCCAGCACCGCGCTGACCCGGCCGTCCAGATAGCGCCCCAGGGCCTGCTTCTCGCTGGTGGCCTCGCCGTGCATGTCCACCAGGATCACCTTGAGCGCCTTTAGCGGTCCGGCCAGAATCTCGTCGGCCGCGCGGAAGGGGTCCTCCAGGGGGTTCATGAACACCCGGCCCTCCAGGTTCATCACCCCCACCCGGCGGCCGCTCTTGGTGGTGGCCACGGTCCAGCCCTTGCCCGGCGCTTCGCCGGGGTAGTTGGCCGGGCGGATGATGCGCGGCTCCTCATCCAGCACCTGGCGCAGGTCTTTGTAGCGCCAGACATGGTTGCCCGTGGTGATGACCCCCACCCCGTGGGTGAAGATCTCCGCGGCCACCGAGGCGCTGAGCCCCAGGCCGCCCGAGGCGTTCTCGCCGTTGGCGATGACCAGGTCCACCCCCAGGCGCTGGCGCAGGCCGGGCAACACGCTCTTGAGGCAACGCCGCCCCGGAGAGCCGAAAACGTCCCCTATCATCAGAAGCTTAAGCATGGTGGGCAATCCTGGGCGGCTGGGGAGACTCTTGGGGAAAACCTTTTTTGAAAAAAAGGTTTTCCCCAAACCCCATTCCAAAAAACTGTGGGCAAAACGCCGCCGCTGGCCCAGCAAGGCTGGGCGGCGCGTCGGCCTTTTGCCACGGTTGGAAGGGGGTCATGTGGCTGCCAGTCAGGTTGTTTTTCGTCCGCGTTCCGGCGCGGCGGAAAACAACCGTGAAAGTCTTTTGAGGGGGTCTGGGGGGACTTTTCTCCAGAAAAGTTCCCCCAGCCTCATAAAAAGCTACTTGGCGTAGTCCACGGCGCGGGTTTCGCGGATGACCGTGACCTTGATCTGGCCGGGGTACATCAGCTCTTCCTCGATCTTGCGGGCCACGTCGTGGGAGAGCATGAGGGCCAGGTCGTCGTTGGTCTTTTCCGCCTCCAGCACGATGCGCAGCTCGCGGCCGGCCTGGATGGCGTAGGCGTTGGCCACGCCCTCGTGCACCGTGGCGATGCGCTCCAGGTCTTCCAGGCGCTTGACGTAGGACTCGAGCATCTCGCGGCGGGCGCCGGGGCGGGCGCCGCTCAGGGCGTCGGCCGCCTGCACCAGCACATCCAGCACGCTATCCGGGGCCACGTCCTCGTGGTGGGCGGCCAGGGCGTGGACGATGTGGGGCTTTTCGCCGTAGCGCCGGGCCAGGTCCGCGCCAATCACCGCGTGGGGGCCTTCGATCTCGTGGTCCACCGCCTTGCCGATGTCGTGCAGCAGGCCCGCCCGCTTGGCGGCCTGGGTGTCCAGGCCCAGCTCGGAGGCCATGATGCCGCAGAGGAAGGCCACCTCCAGGGAGTGGACCAGCACGTTCTGGGCGTAGGAGGAGCGGTAGCGCAAGCGGCCGATCAGCTTAACGATCTCGGGGTGGATGCCGTGCACGCCCACGTCGAAGGTGGCCTGCTCGCCGGCTTCCTTCACGCTGGCCTCCACCTCGGTCTCGATCTTCTTGACCACCTCCTCGATGCGCGCGGGGTGGATGCGGCCGTCGGAGATGAGGCGCTCCAGGGAGCGGCGGGCCACCTCGCGCCGGAGGGGGTTGAAGCCGCTGATGATCACCGCCTCGGGGGTGTCGTCGATGATCAGGTCGATGCCCGTGGCCGCCTCGATGGCCCGGATGTTGCGGCCCTCGCGGCCGATGATGCGGCCCTTCATCTCGTCGTTGGGCAGCGCCACCACGCTCACGGTCTTTTCCACCGCGTAATCGCCGGCATAGCGCTTACAGGCCAGGGCCAGGATTTCCTGGGCCTTCTTCTGGGAGGCCTCCTTGGTCTCGGCCTCGATGCGCACCAGGGTCTTGGCGCTCTCGTGGCGGGCCTGGGACTCGATGGTGGAGATGAGCTCGGCCTTGGCCTGGTCCTGGGTCATGGCCGCGATGCGCTCCAGGGTGGCCTTTTCCTCGGCCACCATCTTCTCGTATTCGCCGAGGCGGGCCTCGGCGTCACTGCGCATCTGGGTCAGCTCGGTGTCGCGCTTGTGGTAGTCGTCCTCGCGCTCGTCCAGGTGAGAGCTCTTGCGGTCGAGGGTCTCCTCCTTCTTGTCCAGGCGCTTTTCCATGGAGGCCAGCTCGGCGCGGCGCTCCTTGGTCTCGGCTTCCAGCTCCAGCTTCATCTGGTAGAGCTGGTCCTTGGCCTGCAAGAGGGCTTCTTTTTTCAGGGTCTCGGATTCGCGGCGGGCGTCGTCCACCATCTTTTGGCTCAGGGCCTCCACCGACTCCAGCCGGCTGGCCGCTTGCCGCAAGCGGATGATGTAACCGAGCGCCACCCCGAGCAGGAGGGCCAGAATTATCCCGGCCAAGGCAAGGGGTGTAGACATGGGGCCTCCTTTATCTGTGCAAGGAGACCGAGGCCTTGACCGGGCCCGTCATCGCTTTTTCCCTCGCCTTTCACTAGGGCGCATGCCCTGTTGGCCTACCGGCCGGGCGGCCGTACCGGGCGTGGGGTGCAGCACGCCTTCCCTCTGCTTGGGGGGATGGGCAGGCTGCCGGGAAAATGCTTTGGGCTCATGATCATCTATCGGCTTGGCGCCGCTGAAGCGGTTTTTTAAAGGTCCCCCGCCTCTGCCGTGGGGCGGTCACTTTTTGAACCTGTCGGAACAGGTGGGCCGGGCGTGAATCCGGTTCGAGCGACCCCTTGGGGTGCTGCCACCGGGTATCAGTGGCATTCGGCCCGTTATCTTGAGTGTTGGCTCAAAATGACTGTCCCGCCTGTACACGAACAGGGCAGGGGCGCCTAAGCCTTCCGCTCCTCAATCATCTTGAGGAGTCTTTCGGTTTTCGCCTCGATCTCCTGAGACAGTTTCTCCTGCTGATCCTGTAGTTGCAGGAGCTCGTGAGTTATGTTCAGGGCGGCCAGCACCGCGGCCGCCAGAGTCGAGGAGGTGTTGGTGGTGGCCAGCACCTCGTTGAGCCGGTCGTTGAGCAAGGCCGCTACTTGGCGGACCCTTTCCTCGCCCGCGTCGGAGCGCAGGACGTACTCGTTGCCGAGTATCTCTACGGTAACCGCCTTGGGCAATTCAGCTTCCGGCCCCGATCTATAATGTCTCCAACTTGGCCAAGAGTTGTTCCACCCGTTTGCGCACCTGGTCCCGTTCGGCGTCGCCTTCGGCCAGGAGCTGATTCATCTCGGCCAGTTCCTTGTCTTTTTCTTCCAGACGGCCGCGCAGCTCGCCGTTTTCTCCACTCAGCTCGCTCAGGCGGCCCAGAAGCTCTTCTATCTTTTTCTCAAGCAGGTTGAACGTGTTGAGGTCCATGGATTAGTTTACCTTTTCTGCCATGTCCAAATCTAGGGGATGAATCGGGTTGGCGCAAGGAGATAATTGGAACAAGCTCACCAAATTGTCACTCCACGGTGACGCTCTTGGCCAAATTGCGCGGCTGATCCACGTCGGTCCCCCGGATCACGGCCACGTGATAGGCCAAAAGCTGCAAGGGCACCGTGAGCACCACCGGGGCCAGCAGGGGCGGGCAGTGAGGCACCCCGATGACCGCGTCGGCCAGGCCGCAGGCCGCCTGGTTGTCCGCTTCGGTGAGGGCGATGAGCTGTCCTTGGCGGGCGCGCACCTCCTGCATGTTGGAGAGCACCTTCTCCAACACGTCGTTCTTGTTGGCTAAAACCACCACGGGCATCTCCTGGTCGATCAGGGCGATGGGCCCGTGTTTCATCTCGCCGGCGGGGTAGCCCTCGGCGTGGATGTAGCTTATCTCCTTGAGCTTGAGCGCGCCTTCCAGGGCGATGGGGTAGCAGAGCCCCCGGCCCAGGTACAAAAAGTCGGTGGCCTGGGCGTATTTCTCGGCCACCTCGCGCACCGCTTCCTCGTTTTCCAGGGTCTGTTGCAGCAGGCCGGGCAGGCTTACCAGGTCGTTGATAAGCTCGCGGCCTTGCTCGCTATCCAGAGCGCCGCGCACCCGGCCCAGATGCACGGCCAGCATGTAGAGCACCACCAGCTGGGTGGTGAAGGCCTTGGTGGAAGCCACCCCGATCTCGGGCCCGGCGTGGGTGTAGACCACGCCAGCGGCCTCGCGGGTGAGGGTGGAGCCCACCACGTTGCAGATGGCCACGGCCTTGGCGCCCTTGCCCGTGGCCTCGCGCAAGGCGGCCAGGGTGTCGGCGGTCTCGCCGGACTGGCTGATGGCCACCACCAGGTCGCCGGGCCCCACCAGGGGGTCGCGGTAGCGGAACTCGCTGCCCAGGTCCACCTCGGCCGGAATGCGGGCCAGGCCCTCGAGCCAGAACTTGCCCACCAGGGCGGCGTGCCAG
Source organism: Desulfarculaceae bacterium (assembly GCA_020444545.1). Classification (NCBI taxonomy): domain Bacteria; kingdom Pseudomonadati; phylum Thermodesulfobacteriota; class Desulfarculia; order Desulfarculales; family Desulfarculaceae; species Desulfarculaceae bacterium. Next base: position 30,108 of record JAHLKT010000007.1, read on the forward strand.
GAGGTGCCGCAGGCCAAAAGCACCAGGCGCTTGATTCCCTTGAGGTCTTCGGGGGTGAGCCCCAGGTCGGGCAGGAACACGTCGTCCTCGCCGGCCTTGGCCCGGCCGCCGATGGTGTCCACCAGGGCGCGGGGCTGCTCGAAGATCTCCTTTTGCATGAAGTGCTTGTACCCGGCCTTCTCGGCCATGGCCGGGGACCAGGAGATGGTGTCCACCGGGCGCTCCTGGAGCTTGCCCGCCAGGTCGCTGATGGCGTACTCGCCGTCCCGGATCACCACCAGATCGCCGTCGTGTAGGAAAACCACCCGGTTGGAGTGGGCCAAAAAGGCGGGCACGTCCGAGGCCAGGAAAAACTCGCCCGGCTCGCCCAGGCCCAGCACCAGGGGCGAGTCCTTGCGCGCCCCGATGATCAGGCCGGGCTGGGCGCGGTCCAGGATGACCAGGGCGTAGGAGCCCCGGATGCGCCCCAGGGCCCGGCGCACCGCCGCCTCCAGGCCGCTGCCCTTGCGCCGCTCATCGGCGATGAGCACCGCCGCGATCTCGGTGTCGGTCTCGGAGACGAAGTTGTGCCCCGCCTGGGTCAGCTCCTGCTTGAGCTCCAGGTAGTTCTCGATGATGCCGTTGTGCACCACGGCCACGTCGCCGTGCAGATGGGGGTGGGCGTTGGTCTCGCTGGGGCGGCCGTGGGTGGCCCAGCGGGTGTGGCCCATGCCCAGGTGGCCGCTCAACGGATCCTTGGCCAACTTGTCGGCCAGGCGGCTGAGCTTGCCCTCGGCCCGGCGCACCGCGAAATCGCCTTCCGGGGTGACCACGGCCAGCCCGGCGCTGTCATAGCCCCGGTACTCCAGGCGGGCCAGGCCGTCCATGATGACCTCCGGCGCCTCGCCGGGCCCCAGGTAGCCGATAATGCCGCACATTGCCTCTAGTCCCCTTTGCCGCCGTTGGCGGCCCAACGCCGCTCCATGGCGGCCAGCTCGTCCCTGGAATTGATGCCCCGCAGCTCCTCGGGGTCCGGGGCCACGGCGTAGCCCACCTTGTAGCCCCGCGCACCCAGTATCTCGGCCAGGTCGGTGAGATAGTATTCCTTCTGGTCGTTCTCCGTGGAGAGCAGGGGCAGGCCCGTCCGCATGGCCTGGGCGGTGGCCACGATGATGCCCGAGTTCACCAGGGTGATCTTCTTCTCTTCCTCGCTGGCGTCGCGCTCCTCCACGATGCGGCTGAGCTGGCCGCGCTGGTCGAAGATCAGGCGGCCATAGGGCGGGGGCGGGTCAAGGTCCATGGCCAGGACCGTCTCGTCGTTGCCCTGCTCCCGGTGGGTGTCGATGATGGCCTGGGCCGTGGAGCGCCTCATGCCGGGCACGTCGCCATAGAAGATGATCACGTCGCCCTGGAAGCCCTCCAGCGCGGGCATGGCGGCCATGACCGCGTGGCCCGTGCCCAGCTGGGGCTCTTGCAGGGCGAAGAAAAGGTGTTCGCGCCCGGCCAGTTGGGCCTCCACCAGCTCCGCGCCGTGGCCCACCACCACCACGGTGCGGGCGGCGCCCAGCTCCTCGGCCAGGTCCACCACCCAGTCGATCATGGGACGGCCCGCCAAGGGGTGCAAAACCTTTGGCAAATCCGATTTCATGCGGGTGCCCTTGCCCGCAGCTAGGATCACCACCGCCAATTCAGGTAGCTTAGTGTTCATAAGGCCCTATGTTATTGGTTTAAAGGGCGTTAGGCAAGAGGCGAGAGGGGCCGCTAAGCGAATGTAAGAAATATGAAATGCGGGATCGCCGGGGCCCCGGGGGCGCGGGCCCCGGGGGCTACACCCCGAAGACCTGGGGCTCCTTGCGCTCGGCGCAGTTCTCCACCAGCCAGTTGGTGACCTTGGACATCTGGGGCGCTTCCCAGACCCGCGCGGTGGTGGGGCAGTTCTTCACGCAGGCGGTGCAGCGGATGCAGAGCGCCACCTCGGTGGTCACCTCGTCCTCCACGGTGATGGCCCCGGTGGGGCACACGGCGGCGCAGGTGCCGCAGAGGATGCAGAGGTCTTCCTTGGTGACCGGCGAAATCTCCATGGCCATGGGGCCGCCCTCGTAGGGGAAGCGGCCCGGGATCTCCGGGTCGGCCAAATCGTCGGGCGAGGCCGCGCCGGCCAGCTTGTCCTTGATCTTCTGGCCGAAATCACGCGCCTTTTGCAGATCCTCCGCGTCCGGGCGGCCGTTGGCGACGGGCATCTCCGGGGTGGCGAAGGAGTGCTCGCCCACAAAGGCGGCCCCGGCCACGGGCTTGAAGCCCAGCTCCGCGGCCAGGTTCTTCAGCTCCAGGAGCGCGTCCTCGAACTCGCGGTTGCCGTAGAGCACCACCGGCACGGCCAGGGCGCCGTTGCCCGATAGCTTGCTCAGGCGGGCGATGGCCTCGGCCGGCACCCGGCCGCCGTAGACCGGCACGCCCAGGACGACCAGCTCGTCGCCGCAGGGGGCGATGTCCCGCGCCGCGTCCTCGGGCAGGGTCAGGTTGAGGTTGCTCACGTTGTCCACGCCGAGGCCCTGGGCCACGGCCTTGAGCACCTTCTGGGTGGTCCCGGTGGGCGAGAAGTAGACTAGAGTCACCTTGTTTATCTGCATGAGTCGTCTCCTAGAGTCGGCACGGGAACGGTTCGAGGCCACAAGGGATATGGTAGGAGGTTAAACAACGATAAGCAAGGGGGATTGGGAAGGCCTGGTCAAACCTGTCATGGGAGATCAGCGGCCCCCCAACCAAAAAAGCGGCCGCCCCTTAAAGGAGCAGCCGCGGTCGGTTGGTCGTATGGGTCTGGGGCACGGTTGCCCCGCCGCCCGGGCTAGTTGAACCCGAAGAACCAGGTGATCCCCAGTAACAACTGGAAGTTGTTCAGCTTGTATTCGGTCTTGGAGAAGGTGCCCAGGCTGCCGGTGGCCAGGTCGCTGTCCACGGTCAGCCACCAGTAACGCGCCCCCAGGCTCAGCATCCAGTTGTCGGAAAGGCTATAGCCCACCCCGGTGCCCAGGAAATAGGCCGCGTTGTCGGAGGTGGAAAGGTTCACCGACTCCCCCAGCCCGGTCTGCATGTCGTTGATGCCCTTTTCCTTGTCCGAGCTGGTGAAGGTATAGCCCACCCCACCCTCGCCGAACCAGGTGAATTGCTGGCCCAGCTTCAGGCGGTAGCGCCCCACCAGGTAGACCGGCACCGCGTTGATGGTGGACCAGTCCTCCTCGCTGCGGCCGCTACGGGCGGCCTTGGTCAAAAAGCTCAGGTACTGGGCGCCGACGCCCACCTCCACTCCGCTGGCAAAGGAGTAATAGGCCTCGCCGCCCACGGTCCAGGTGGAGTCCATGGAGCTGGAGTTGGGGCCGCTGTCGCCGTCCCGGCCGTCAATGGGGTTGCTTTCGGTGCCCGTGGCCCAGCCGCCGAACAGGGAGAGCGCGGCCTTGCCTTGGGCCAGGGCGGGCGTGGCGGTCAGCAACACGATTACCAGGAGCAATGAGAACTTTTTCAACACGATTTTCCTCCCAAATAATTGCCGTACGCCAGCACCGGACCTGGGCGGTAAAGGCATCATAGCCTATATCAGGGGGCATACAAACCAGCAAATTGGGGCAAGGGAGGCCGCCCCGCGCCCAATGAGCCGGCTCACTAGCACAAAAAAAGCGGCCGCCCCTTTCGGGACGGCCGCAGTCGGTTGGTCGTATGGGTCTGGGTGGTTAGCCGAGCGGGCCGCTGGCGCGCTCCGCGGTGCGCAGGCGCAGCATGGCCCTTTGCAGGGCCGCCTCGGCACGGACGTAGTCCATCTCCTCGGCGCGGGCCTTTTCCATGCGTTGCTGGGCCCGTTCGCGGGCGCGCTGGGCGCGGTCGATGTCGATCTCGCGGGCCAGCTCGGCCGCTTCGGCCAGGATGGTCACCTTCTCGCCGGTCACCTCGGCGAAACCGCCGGCGACGGCCGCAAAGTCGGTGTCGTTGCCGTCCTTGAAGCGCATCTCGCCGACGGCCAACGAGGCCAGGAAGGGCACGTGGCCGTGCAGCACGCCGAACTCACCGTCCACGCCGGTGGCCACCACCACGTCCACTTCTTTGGACAACAGCAGCTTGTCCGGGGTGACCACTTCCAGCAGTATCTTGTTGGCCATGGGTATACCGTCCCCTCGCTAGGCTACTAGTCTTCGTCGCCCTTGAGCTGACGGGCGCGCTCCTCGGCCTCCTCGATGCCGCCGACCATATAGAAGGCCTGCTCGGGAAGGTCGTCGTGCTTGCCGTCCACGATCTCCTTGAAGCCGCGGATGGTCTCCTCCAGCTTCACGTACTTGCCGGGGGTGCCGGTGAAGGTCTCGGCAACGTGGAAGGGCTGGCTCAGGAAGCGCTGGATGCGCCGGGCGCGGGCCACGGTCAGCTTGTCCTCTTCCGAGAGCTCGTCCATACCCAGAATGGCGATGATGTCCTGGAGGTCTTTGTACTTCTGCAGGATCATCTGCACCTGGCGGGCGGTGTTGTAGTGCTCCTCGCCCAGGTAGTTGGGGTCGAGGATGCGGCTGGTCGAGTCCAGCGGGTCCACTGCGGGGTAGATGCCCAGCTCGGCGATCTGGCGCGAGAGCACCACGGTGCCGTCCAGGTGGGCAAAGGTGGTGGCCGGCGCGGGGTCGGTCAAGTCGTCCGCGGGCACGTACACGCACTGCACCGAGGTAATGGAACCCTTGGTGGTGGAGGTGATGCGCTCCTGCAGCTCGCCCAGGTCGGTACCCAGGGTGGGCTGATAACCCACGGCGGAAGGCATGCGGCCCAGAAGCGCCGACACCTCGGAACCCGCCTGGGTGAAGCGGAAGATGTTGTCGATGAACAGGAGCACGTCCTGGCCCTGCTCGTCGCGGTAGTACTCGGCCGCGGTAAGGGCGGAGATGGCCACGCGGGCGCGGGCGCCGGGAGGCTCGGTCATCTGACCGTAGATCAGGGCGGCCTTGTCGATAACGCCCGAATCCTTCATCTCGTGGTAGAGGTCGTTGCCCTCACGGGTGCGCTCGCCCACACCGGCGAACACCGAGATGCCGCCGTGCTGCATGGCGATGTTGTGGATCATTTCCATCATGATGACGGTCTTGCCCACGCCGGCGCCGCCGAACATGCCCATCTTGCCGCCGCGGGGGAAGGGCACCAGAAGGTCGATAACCTTCACGCCGGTCTCCAGCACGTTGACCGTGGTGTCCTGGTCGACGAGGGAGGGAGCGGGGCGGTGGATGGGGTAGTACTCGGTGGCTTCCACCGGGCCCAGGCCGTCCACGGGGCGGCCCACCACGTTGAGCACGCGGCCCAGGGTGGGGTTGCCCACGGGCATCATGATCGGCTCGCCGGTGTTCTTGACCGGCAGGCCGCGGGTAAGGCCCTCGGTGACGTCCATGGCGATGCAGCGCACCACGTTGTCGCCCAGGTGCTGCGCCACCTCCACCACCAGGTTATCTTCTTGATCGTTGATACCCGGGTTGGAGATCAAAAGGGCCGAGAGAATCTCGGGCAGTTGGCCGTCGGCGAACACGACGTCCACCACCGGGCCAATTACCTGAGTGATCTTTCCACTGTTAACTATTTCCATGACCAACCGGCCTCCTAAAGAGAAGCGTTAGCTATATAAATCCTTGTACCAGAGCCTAACCGGACTTCAGGGCCTCGGCGCCGCCCACGATGTCCATCAACTCCGCGGTGATGGCCGCCTGGCGGGCCTTGTTGAAGACCTGGGTCAGGTTCTGGATTAGTTCCTTGCAGTTCTTGGTGGCGTTGTCCATCGCCGCCATGCGGGCCCCGTTCTCGCTGGTGGAGGTCTCCAGCAAGCCGCTGTAAACCCGCACGTTTAGGTAGCGGGGCAACAGGTCCACCAGGATCTCCTCGGCCGAAGGCTCGGTGAGGTACTCCACGGAAGCCGCGTCCTCGGCATCGTCGCCCACCATCTCCGGGGAGATGGGCAGGAGCCGCTCCACGGTGGGGATCATGGAGATCAGGGACTGGAAGCGCGAGTAGATCATGTAGACCTCTTGCACTTCGCCGGACAAAAAGGCGTTGAGCCCCAGCCGGGCCACCTGAGTGGCCAGGTCGAAGTCCACCACGTTCATGGCCCCGGGCATCTGGGCGGCAAACTCGACCTTGCGCCGCTTGAAGAAGTCGATGCCCCTGCGGCCGATCGCATAGAAGGCGACTTCCTTGCCCTCGCTCTTTTTCTCGGTAAGGAACTTTTGGGCCTTGAGAATCAGGTTCATATTGAACGAGCCGCAAAGCCCGCGGTCGGCGGTGATCAGGATCAGGCCGACCCGGTCCACGGTCTCGGGCTGGGCCAGGAGCGGATGGGCCTCGGAATCGAGCCCCTCGCTCAGGCTGCCCAGGACCTCGCTGAACTTGTCGGCGTAGGGGCGGAAGCGCTCGGTGCGTTCCTGCACCTGGCGCAGCCGCGCCGCGGCCACCATGTTCATGGCCCGGGTGATCTGCCTGGTCTTTTTGACCGCCGAGATCTTGTTTTGTATGTCGCGAAGTGCCGCCATGTCAGCCGCCCCTTCGTTTACTGCTGGGCCTGGAAGATGCCGTCGAACTCCTCGAGAGCCGCTTTCATCTTGGCTTCGAGGTCGTCGTCGATTTCCTTCTTGGCCTCCAGGTCCGCGAATACATCCGGGTGCTTGGTCTCGATGAAGTCGAACAGCTGGGCCTCGTAGCCGGCCAGCACGCCCACCTCGTACTTGTCGCAGTAGCCGCGGGTGCCGGCGAAGAGGATGGTCACCTGCTTGGCCATGGACAGCGGTTGATACTGGGGCTGCTTCAGGATCTCAACCAGGCGGAAGCCGCGGTTGAGCTGAGCCTGAGTGGACTTGTCCAGGTCCGAGCCGAACTGGGCGAAGGCCTCCAGTTCGCGGAACTGGGCCAGGTCCAGACGCATGGTGCCCGCCACCTGACGCATGGCCTTCACCTGGGCGGAACCGCCCACGCGGGAAACCGACAGACCCACGTCGATGGCCGGACGCACGCCGGAGTAGAACAGGCCCGGCTCCAGGTAGATCTGGCCGTCGGTGATCGAAATCACGTTGGTGGGGATGTAGGCGCTCACGTCGCCGGCCTGGGTCTCGATGATGGGCAGGGCGGTCAGAGAACCGGCACCCAGCTCGTCGTTGAGCTTGGCCGCGCGCTCCAGCAGGCGCGAGTGGTTGTAGAAAATGTCGCCGGGGTAGGCTTCACGTCCCGGCGGACGGCGGAGCAGCAGGGAAATCTGGCGGTAGGCCACCGCCTGCTTGCTCAGGTCGTCGTAGCAGATCAGGGAGTGCCCGGCGCGGTCGCGGTAGTACTCACCGATGGTGCAACCGGAGTAGGGCGCGATGTACTGCAGGGTGGCGGGGTCGGAGGCGCAGGCGCTGACCACGCAGGTGTACTCCATGGCCCCGTGCCGGGTCAGGGTGTCGATGACCTGGGCCACGGTGGACTTCTTCTGCCCCACCGCGACGTAGATGCATTTGACGTCCTGGCCCTTCTGGTTGATGATCGCGTCCACCAGGATGGCGGTCTTGCCGATCTGGCGGTCGCCGATGACCAGCTCGCGCTGCCCGCGGCCCACCGGGGTCATGGCGTCGATGGCCTTGAGTCCGGTGTACATGGGCTCGTGCACGCTCTTACGGGCGATGACGCCGGGAGCCACGACCTCGATACGGCCGCGTTCCTCGGTGTCGATGGGGCCCTTGCCGTCCAGCGGGTTGCCCACCGGGTCGATGACCCGGCCGATGACCGCGTCGCCCACGGGCACGTCGGCGATACGGCCGGTACGTTTTACGGCGTCGCCTTCCTTGATGTGCTCCACGTCGCCCATGATGGCCACGCCGACGTTGTCCTCTTCGAGGTTGAGCACCATGCCCAGAACGCCGTGGCTGAACTCCAGGAGCTCGCCGGCCATGGCCTTCTCGACGCCGTACACACGGGCGATGCCGTCACCAACGCTCAGAACGGTGCCGGTCTCGCTGACCTCTACCTTTTTGTCGTAATCCTTGATCTGCTCGCGGATTACCTGACTAATCTCTTCGGCTCTGATCTGCATTAGGCGTAATCACCCCTTCTCAAAGAATCCCTCAAAGTTTCCAGCTGAGTCTTGATGGTTCCATCCAAGACCAGGTCCCCGATCTGGGCTCTCACGCCACCGATCAGGCTGGAATCCTCCTTGATTTCCACGATAACCTCGCTGCCGGCCATCTTGGCGAGCACCTCTTTGAGGCGCTTCACCTCTTCTTCGCCCAAAGGCGCGGCCGAGACGACCTCGGCCCGGGTGATGCCCTTTTGGTCATCCACCAGGCGGGCATATACCGCGCTGATGTCGCGGGCGGCGCTGATGCGCCCGCGGTCCATAAGCAGCCGGAAGAAGTTGTTCACGATGGGGCTGAGGCCCATCTTGTCCAGGAAGGTGTTCAGCAACCGGCTGCGGTCCTCGAAGCCGATGGCCGGGTTGGCCAGCACCGACTCCAACTCTGCCGACTCGGCGAACAGGGCGGCAACTTCGGCCAGCTCCTGTCCGTACTTCTCCATATTCCCGTCTTCCTTGCCGATCTCCAGCAAGGCGCGGGCGTAGCGTTTGGCGACGATCAGGCTGGTCACTGTACCTCCCGCGAAACCTTGGCCAGGTACTCATCCACCAGGCGAGTCTGGTCTTCGGGGTTAATCTTTTCTTTTAGCAGGTCCTCGGCCACTGCGGCGCTCATCTCGGCCACTTCGCGGCGAAGGTCGGCCTTGGCCGCCGCGGTCTCCTGCTCGATGGTGAAATTGGCCTGCTCCTTGATGCGCTCGGCGGTGGCTTCGGCCCCCTCGATGATGGCGGCTTTTTCCTTCTCGCCCATGGCCCGGAAGTCGGCCAAAACCTTGTCGCGCTCACCGGCGGCGTCGGCCAGGCGCTGCTCCATGAGGGCGTAGGCCCGCTTGGCTTCCTCGCGCTTGGCCTCCAGCTCCTCGAGCTCGCTCTTGATCTGATCCACCCGCGCGCCCAGCCCGCTCTTGAGGGGCTTACGCAGCACGATGATCAAAACCGCCACGAGCACCGCGAAGTTCATCACGCGGAACAGGAAGTTGCCCCACTGATAGTGGTGCTCGGCCGCGCCGCCGCCCTCGCCCCCGCCGGAGGCCAGGGCCAGACCGGCGCTCAGGCCCACCAGGGCCAAAGCGGGAAGGATGCTCTTAGCCAGTTTGGCTATTTTCATTGCAAGCTCCTCCCCAAAAGCTTCTGGGCCAGCTCCTGACCGAAGGTCTGAACCTGGCCCTTGAGGTCGTCGCGCGCGCCGCCGATCTCGGACTCGATCTCGGAGCGGACCTTGGCCACCGCGGCTTCCATCTCGGCGGTGGCCGCCTCGACGATTTCGCGCTCGGTGCCGTGGCCTTGGCCTTTCATCTCCTCGCGGAGTTCGGCGCCCTGGCGGCGGGCGTCGGCCAGCTCGGCCTCCATCTCCGCCTCCTTGGCCTTGGCCCCTTCTTCCGAGGCGGTGATGTCGCTGCCCAGCTGGGCGAATTTCTCCGCCCGCTGCTTGATGATGCCCCTGATGGGGCGATACAGCAAGTAGTTCAGCGCCACCAGCAATACCAGGAAGTTGCCGATCTGCCAGAATAGCGAACTGTCTATGTCAATACTGACCATAAAGCCTTATTGCTCCCGCAACTAGGGGGGGACGCGGCGCCCGCTCCCCACGGATTGTGTTCCACGCCCTGCTTGCGAAATTAAGCACTTGAAAATAGCTTGTATTCGGCGGTTGACCCCTCCTCGGGAGAGCAACGGGCACCTGTTACCAAAAACACAAGCTGCGAGTTTCTACAATTTTTAAAAAGAATTGTCAAAACTTTTTTTGTGCCCATAGGGTCTTAAGTCACCTCTCAGGCTTCGGGGGCGCTCCGGGCGCCCAGGAGCTTGAGGCGGCCGGCCTCTTGGTTTCCCTGGTTCAGGGCCATGTGGCAGTGGCCCTCGAAGCGGACCCCTTCTTCCATGACCACCAGGGGCGCGGTGACGTCGCCGATGAGATTGCCCGGCTTTTTCAGCTCGATGCGCTCCCCGGCCACCACGTTGCCGGTCACCCGGCCGCTTATAACCACCCGGTCTGCCTTGATTTCGGCCTCTACCACGGCAGTGGACCCCACCAAAACCAGCCCCTCGCCATGGATCGCGCCCGAAAACTCTCCGTCCACCCGGGCCTGGCCCTTGAAAACGAGCTTGCCCTCTTGCCGGATGCCTTGCCCCAAGTAGAAATTGACATGGGACTCGCGGCTTTTTCTACCCACGAAAACCTCCTCCAGAGAAGGTGTTTGCGCCAATTGGCCCAGTTACTATCTTGGTTGTTCGTTCGGTTGTGCGGACCGGACCGGCGCATGGGCTGCCGGCGCTCTTAGTGAACTTTATTTCACTAACACGCAAGGGAGGGCGGTAGCAAGCCCAAATCGGTCTCCAAGGGGCCGCTTCACCGCATTTTCACACTTGGCGGGTGGCTAATCGTACTCGGGGGTCACCGGCTTGGGCGGCCGGGCCGCCTCGCGGTAGGGCTGCTTTTTTTCGTAGAGCCTCAGGCGGCGCTCCATGGCCTCGGGGGGATCGCCTTTTTCGCCGTCGGAATCGCGCACCAGGAGGATGGCCCGGCGCTGCATGCGCACCGCGGCCGGGAACTTCTTGTCCTCGGCCAGGGCGGCGGCCAGGGTGTCCAGGATGTTGGCGGTGCGCTCGCCCCCGGCGGCCCGGCCGGCCAGCTCCACCGCCTGGGGCCCGTTGCGCAGCGCGGCCACCGGGCAGGTGGCCAGAAGCCAGGCCTTGGCCACCAGGGCGTTGGCAAAGCCGTCGTCCAGGTCCAGGGCCCGGTTGTAGTCGTCCAGGGCGTCCTTGTACTTGCCCCAGCGCTGATAGACCAGGCCCCGGTTGGTGTAGAACAGCGGGTTGGTGCTGTCCAGCTCCAGGGCCAGGCCGAAATCATTGAGCGCTTTTTTCAGGTGGCCCAGGTCGGCCCACAAGGCGCCCCGGTTGTTGTAGGCCATGGACAGAGCGACCAGGGGCAGCTCGCCGGAGTTGATGGCCCGGTCGTAGAGCCTCATAGCCAGGCCCAGCTCGCCCTCGCGGTGGGCGTCCAGCCCCTTGTTCACCTCCGAGGCCGCGCTGGCCAGGGCCGTGGCCGGGGCCAGGCAGAGTAGGGCAGCCAAAAGAGCGAGGAGCAGGAAGGCGCTAAAGCTGCGAGGACGCATCGAACCCCCTAATAAAATAGGCCTGTGTGCAATTTAGCATGGTGGACGGAGCCGGTAAAGCAAGCAAGCCCGGCCGGCTTCGCCGGACGGCGGGATGCTGCGTTGCGGGCGGCGTTCGTTTCCTCGGCGTATTGGCATATACGCCTGCGGAACTCACTTGCCCGCACCTTGCCTGCCGCCGCCTGGCTGTGCCGGGGTCCGACGGAATGCGCGACTATTTCTTTATCCCTGTTGCCCCCGATAGCTTGCTATCGGGGTTGCCGAGCCCCGGCGAGGCAACAAGAAATCCGGCGATCTCTTTTCTCCGCATCCCGCCGCTTTGCCACGGAGCCGCCAAAGCGCCCCAACGGGAGCCAAGGATGCTGGCCGGAACCGAGCCGTATCTCGACCCGCTTTGGCCGTGGCGGCACGCCACTGGCGAAGCCGGCCTTTACCTGCGGCTGTGGAAGACGAAGCGTCTCATGGCCACGCCCTGGATGAGCCCCAGGGCGGCCATGGTGGTGATGAGGCTGGAGCCGCCGTAGGAGATGAAGGGCAGGGGGATGCCCACCACCGGGAACAGGCCCAGCACCATTCCCACGTTGATGATGGCCGGCCAGAAGATCAGGGCCGTGGCCCCCACCACCAGCAACAGGCCCTGGCGGTCCTTGGCGCGGTAGGCGGTGGAAAGGCCCCGGTAGATGATGCCGGCCAACAAGAGCAGCACCACCATGGCCCCCATGAAGCCCCACTCCTCGGCCAACACCGAGAAGGCGAAGTCGGTGTGCTGCTCGGGCAAAAAGTGCAGCTGGGTCTGGGTGCCGGCCATGAAGCCCTTGCCGGTGAACTGGCCCGAGCCCACCGCGATCTTGGATTGGATCAGGTGGTAGGCGCTGCCCAGGGGGTCGCTCTCCGGGTCCAGAAAGCTGAAGATGCGCCGCTTCTGATAGTCCTTCATGAAGCGCCAGCCCACGGGCAAGACCAGGATCAGCCCCACCGAGGCGATGGCCAGGTCCCTCAGCTTGACCCCGTTGACCAGGATCACGCTCACCGCCACGATGAGCACCAAGAGGCAGGTGCCCAGGTCCGGCTCCTTGAGGATGAGCAGGGCGGGCACGAAGGCCAGGCCCAGGGGGGGCAATAGCTGCAACAAACGGTAGGGCTCGGACTGGTCGCGGCGCTGGAAGTAGGTGGCCAGCATGAGCACCACCGCCAGACGGGCCAGCTCCGAGGGCTGCAACACCACCGGGCCCAGCACCAGCCAGCGCTGGCTGCCGCCCACCACCTTGCCCCAGAACAGCACCGCGATGAGCAGCACCACCACCAGGCCGTAGAAGGGGTAGGCGATGGTGGACAGGCGCTGGGGCCCCACCACGGCCACGGCCATCATCACCCCCACGCCCAGGCCGATCCAGTAGGACTGCTTCAAAAACACCGGGGTGCCCCCGCCGTGGAAGGAGCTGGCCGCGGAATAGAGATTGGCCACCCCGCAGGCCCCCAGGGCCAGCACCAGGGCCAAGAGAAGCCAATCGAAGTTGGCCACCAGGCGTCGGTCGATCATGCGCCCGCTCCCGGTTTCTTCTGGTCCTTGGGCGTCTCCGGCTCGGGCCGGCGCGAGGGGGGCAGGGCCTGGGGCTCGAACTCGGGCACCGGGCCCTGGGGCAGGCCGAACCAGGCGCGCATCACCGCCTTGGCCACCGGGGCGGCGGCGGAGCCGCCGTGGCCGCCGTGCTCCACCACCACGCCCACCGCGATGGAGGGATTATCCACCGGGGCGAAGGCCACGAACAGGGCGTGAGAGCGGTACTTCCAGGGAACGTTCTCTTCCTTGCCAAAGGACTTCTCGAACTTGAGGCCCACCACCTGGGCGGTGCCGGTCTTGCCGGCCACCCTGATGCCGGGCAGACGGGCCCGCCGCGCGGTGCCGTGGGGCTCGTTGACCACCGCGTCCAGGCCCTTGGCGATAACTTCCAGGTACTCGGCCTTGATGGGCACCTTCACCGTGACCGGCTCGGGCTCGGGCACCGGCTCGCCCCCGGGCGGGGTAACCGCCTTGACCAGGGTGGGGGTGAGCAGGCGGCCCCGGTTGGCCACCGCGGCGGTCATGCGGGCCAGCTGCAAGGGGGTAACCAGGGTGAAGCTCTGGCCGATGGACAGCGACAGGGTCTCGCCATCCTGCCAGGGCTCCTTGAAGCGTTTCTTCTTCCACGCGCTGTCCGGCACCAGGCCTGGGGACTCGTGGGCCAGGCTGATGCCGGTGGGCCGCCCCAGGCCGAAGGCGCGGGCCCACTTGGCCAGGCGCTCCACCCCCAGGCGCAGGCCGGTCTTGTAGAAGAACACGTCGCAGGATTCGCGGATGGCCTTGTGCACGTCGGTGTGGCCGTGGCCGCCCTTCTTGTAGGCCCAGCACTTGTAATAGCGGCGTCCGAAGGGGATCTGGCCCGCGCAGAAGAAGCGGGTGTTGAGGTCGATGGCCTTTTCGGCCAGCCCGGCCGCGCTGGTGATGATCTTGTAGGTGGAGCCCGGCGGGTACATGCCGCTGATGGAGCGGTCCTTGAGCGGGTGCAGGGGGTCGCTGACCAGCTTCTTCCACTGCTTCACGCTCATGCCGGTGATGAAGTCGTTGGGGTTGAAGGAGGGGTTGGAGTACAGGGCCAGCACCTGGCCGTTGCGTGGGTCGATGGCCGCCACCGCGCCCACCCGTCCGGCCAGGGCCCGGGCCGCCGCCCGTTGCAGGTCCAGGTCGATGCTCAGGGTGAGGTCCGCCCCCCGGCTGGAGGGGGCCTCCTTGAGCACCTTGATCTCCCGCCCCATGGCGTCCACTTCCACCTGACGGGCGCCGCGCAGGCCGTGCAGGACCTGCTCGCGGCTCTGCTCCAGGCCGTAGCGGCCCACCCAGTCGCCCATGCGGTACTTGGCCCGGCTGGAGCGCTCCAGCTCCTTGCGGTTGATCTCGCCCAAATAGCCGATGACGTGGGCGGTTACGTGCGGGGCCAGATAGGCCCGCTGGTAGCGCACCATCACCTTTACCCCGGGCAGCTCGTAGCGGAAGGTTTCGAGCAGGGCCAGCTGGTGGCGGTCCAGACGGGACCTGAGCACGATGGGCTTGAAGGGCGGCGCGCCCCGGGCGGCCTTGCGGGCCTTGGCCAACTCCTCGGGGGTAAGGCCCACCAGGTTGTCCAGGCGATTGCCCAGGGTCTTCCAGTCGGCCACGTCCTCGGGCACCACGGCCAAATAAAAGGCCGGGCGGTTGTCGGCCAAAAGGCGGCCCTCCGCGTCGAAGATCAGGCCCCGGCTGGGGGGCAGGTCCACCAGGCGGATGCGGTTGGTCTCGGAAAGCTTGCGGAAGTGCTCGCCCCGGAGAAGCTGCAAGTACCACAGCCGCCCCAGGAGCACCAGAAAGGCCAGGGCCACCACCACCGCCGCGGCCATGAGGGCATGGCGCACCAGGGGGTTTTCGGCCGGCTCCAGGCCGCGGCCGCCGCCCAGGCTGGCCGGCTTGGGGACCGAGGAAAGATTCACGGGGCCACCCTGCGCTCATCGGGCCAGAAGCGGGCCATGGGGCGGACCAGGGCCTCGATGAGCCCGAAGAACAGGGGAGCGACCAGGGCGCTGATCAGGCCCTGGGCCAAAAGCAGCAGGGGCAGGTTGGCCGGGGGGATGTAGCTGGGGATGGTCAGGGTGAGCCCGGCGGCCATGAGCAGATGGGCCAGCATGGTCATCACCCCCACCGAGAGCATCTGGAAGGGCCAGGAGTCGATGTTGAGCTTGCGCCGGGCCAGCTGGCAGATCACGTAGACCACCGAGTAGATCACGATGTTGAGCCCCAAGACCCCGCCGGAGATCAGGTCCATGAGATAGGCCAGGGCCCAGACCACCACGAAGCCCAGGACCAGCGGCAGGCGGTAGCCCGCCGAGACCACCAGGACGATCATGGGCTCCAGACGCAGAGGCCCCACCGACCACCACGAGAACACCGTGGTGCTCAACACGGCCAGGAAGAACCCTAAGACTAGGGTTCCCGCCGCTCGGGGCCAACGTGAAGCGTCGCGTCTCATCTGGGTGGTTCAACCTCTATCTTGTTGCCCTTGCCGGGTCCATACGCTCTATATAGTAATGTTGCGCCCGCCCCCGGCCATCGCCAGGCCCATACTCTCGGCGGCACAGCCAGCCGCCGGCAGACAAGGCGTCTGGCGAGCGAGGGCCGCAGGCGTGGCCCAAGTCACGTTGAGGCCCGAGCGATGCCAGCAACACCGTATGCCGGTGGCTGGCGAAGCCGCCCTAGCCGTCCAGGTTGCGCTTGCGCAGAATCACCAGCACCTCTTCCAAACGGCCGAAGTCCACCGCCGGGGAGACCTCCACCCGCTGGAAGGCGCCGTCTTGCTCCTTGTGCACCGCGCTCACCGTGCCCACCAAGACGCCCTTGGGGAACACCCCGGCCGCGCCGGAGGTGATGAGCTTGTCGCCCACGGCCACGTCGGCGGTGTGGATCACGTACTTGAGGCGCAAGACCCCGCTGCCGCTGCCCTCCACGATGCCCCGCGAACGGTTGCGCTGCACCAGCACATCCACCGCGCTGTTGGCGTCGATGAGCAGCAGCAGCTTGGCGTAGTGGGGGCTGGCCCAGATGACCCGGCCCACCACGCCCTCGGCGTTGACCACCGGCATCAAGGGCTCGACCATGGCCGAAGTGCCCTTGTTGATGATCACGGTCTGGAAGCGGCCGCTGGGGTCGGCGCCCACCACCTCGGCGGCGGCCATGGGGTAGTCCAGGGTCTTTTGGAAGTTGAGCAGCTTTTTCAGGCGCCGGTTGGCCAGCTCCAGCTCGTCGCGGTCCACCACCCGCTGGCCCAGGGAGGCCAGATCCTTGCGCAGGTGCTCGTTTTCCTCGGCCGCCTGCACCAGGGCGAAGTAGCGCCGCCAGATGGAGTTGAACCACTGGCCCACCCCGGTGACCCCGCGCTGCACCGGGCCGATCAGCTCCATGGCGTAGCGCCCGCCGGGCACCCGGTCGATGCCCTTGCCAGCGCTGAAGGAAAAGTAGGCCAAGGCCCCCAGGAGGAACAGGGCCACGATGATGGGAACCCGGTACTTGCGGAAGAAGTTCACGGCGCTTTGCTAGCCAGCACTTTTCAAGAGGGTTGCGCAACCGGCGGCCGACCGTGCCGGACATGGGTGCACACCGCACCAAGGTGACGTCGGCGCTTTTCTCAATAAGTTTACCTGAAATTGCATCGTGGTTGGATGCCGCCCAACCCTCATGAAATATGCGGGCTTGGAGTTTGCGGGCCGTGTTCGGGCGCCGCGCGGACCGGTCCCGGCGGCGTCTATTTGATCATGACCTCTTTGAGGAGGTCCAACTCGTCCAATGCCTTGCCCGAGCCCAGCACCACCGTGGACAGGGGGTCTTCGGTGATGGTGATGGGCAGGCCGGTCTCCCGGGCCAAAAGGGAATCCAGGCCCTTGAGCAGGGCGCCGCCGCCGGTGAGCACGATGCCGTTGTCCACGATGTCGGCGGCCAGCTCGGGCGGGGTCTGCTCCAGGGCGATCTTCACCGTCTCCACGATGGTGTCGATCTGCTCGGTGATGGAGTTGCGCACCTCCTCGGAGGTGATCTCCATGGTCTTGGGGATGCCGGTGATCAGGTCGCGCCCCTTCACCTCGATGGATACGGGGATGGGCGCCTCGCCCTCGGCCAGGCCCTCTTCGGGCTCCAGGCCGCCGGGGTAGGCGTTGCCGATGGTGGTCTTGATCATCTCGGCGGTGCGCTCGCCGATGAGCAGGTTGTGCTTGCGCTTGACGTATTGGAGGATGGCCTCGTCCATCTTGTCGCCGCCCACGCGCACGCTCTTGGCGTAGACCACGCCGGCCAGGGAGATGACCGCCACTTCGGTGGTGCCGCCGCCGATATCCACCACCATGTTGCTGGTGGGGTCGGTGATGGGCAGCCCCGCCCCGATGGCCGCGGCCATGGGCTCCTCGATCAGGTACACCTCGCGGGCCCCGGCGCTCTCGGCGCTTTCCTTGACCGCGCGTTTTTCCACCTGGGTGATGCCGCTGGGCACGCTGATGATGATGCGGGGCCGAACCAGGGTGCGGCGCGCGTGCACCTTGCGGATGAAGTGGCGAAGCATGGCCTCGGTCACCTCGAAGTCGGCGATGACCCCGTCCTTCATGGGGCGGATGGCGCGGATGTTGCCCGGGGTGCGCCCCAGCATCATCTTGGCCTCTTTGCCCACGGCCAGGACCCGATTGGAGCCCCGGGCGTCCTGGCGCACCGCCACCACGCTGGGCTCGGAGAGCACGATGCCCTTGCCCTTGACATAGACCAGGGTGTTGGCCGTGCCCAGGTCGATGGCCATGTCGCTGCTGAACAAGCCGAGCAGGGGGTCTAGGAACATGGTGGCTCCAGGAAGGAAAATCGCATATATAATGGTTGCGGCATCATTGGGAGACTACCAGAGAGGCTCCGGGGTAGCAAGCCTTTTGAGGTCATATCTTGGTGACTTGCGCCCCCCCGCCGACCCGCGCTCCGGCCCCCGGCTGGGGGGTGGGCATTTGACAATAACCGCTCCTTGTGATTAACTTTGTCCCTTGCCGGGCCGCCCGAGGGCCGGGCCGCCTCCCGAGGGGGCGGTTCCGGACGTGCGGGGCGTGCCCTTTTGCGCGGCCTTTCGTCCGGCTACCCCAAGGACGCGGGTCCTAAACCTGGCATGAAACAACAAGGGTGAAGCGAGATGAAACGTACTTTCCAGCCCAGCAATACCAAGCGTAAACGCACCCACGGTTTCCTGGTGCGCTCCCGCACCCGTGGCGGCCGCGCCGTGATTAGCCGCCGCAGATCCAGAGGCCGCAAGCGGCTTGCGGTGTGAGCCCGCGGGGGCTCGATGCCCACGGCGGAGTTAGGCTATCCCAAGACGGCGCGCCTTGCCAAGCGCTCCCAGTACCTGGCCGCCCAGAAACAGCCGGGCCGCCTGCACGGGCGGCGCTTGCTGCTGTTGTACCATCCCAACCGGCTGGGTCTGACCCGTCTGGGGATCACCGCCACGCGGCGGGTGGCCAATGCGGTGGGGCGCAACCGTTTCAAGCGTCTGGTGCGCGAAGCCTATCGCCAGCGGCGGGCCGCATTGCCCCCGGGATGGGACCTGGTGGTCATCGCCAAGAGCGGTGCGCCCGCCATGACCTGGGCCCAGTTGAGCCAAGAGCTGTGGAACCTGTTCGAACGGCTGCCGGAACCCCCGACCGCCTGAGCCCGGCCGTTATCGCGGCCCGGGCTTTGGTGCGTCTGTACCAGCTCACTCTGAGCCCCTACCTGGGCGGCCAGTGCCGCTTCACCCCCACTTGCTCCCATTACGCCATGGATGCCCTGGCCAAGTACGGCCTGTGGCGGGGTATGGCCAAGAGCCTCTGGCGCCTGGCCCGTTGCCACCCCTTCTCCGCCGGGGGCCACGACCCGGCCTG
This sequence comes from Desulfarculaceae bacterium, assembly GCA_020444545.1. Classification (NCBI taxonomy): domain Bacteria; kingdom Pseudomonadati; phylum Thermodesulfobacteriota; class Desulfarculia; order Desulfarculales; family Desulfarculaceae; species Desulfarculaceae bacterium. Next base: position 48,753 of record JAHLKT010000007.1, read on the forward strand.
AGGCCGGTGCTCCCGTTTTTAGGAAGCGATCATGGATCAGAAACGCATGTTGTTGGCCCTGGCCCTTAGCGTGGGGCTGATGTGGGCCTGGATCATGCTCTTTGGCGATAAGCCCAAGGAGCAGCCGGTCCCCACCACCACCGCCCCCCAGAGCCAGGCCGCCCCGGCGGCTAAGGCCCCGGCCGCGCCGGGTGCGCAGGCCCCGGCGGCCGTGCCCGCCCCCGCCTCTCCCCAGGCCGCGCCCATGGGCGCCGAAACCCTGGTGGAGGTCAAGACCCCGCTCTACACCGCGGTGCTCACCAGCCGGGGCGGCGGCGTCAAGACCGTCATCCTGCGGGATTACTACAACCAGCCCAAGAAGCAGGGCGGCCATTTCAAGGTATTGGACCTGGGCGACGACGACCCGGCCTCCCTGGCCGTGAACCTGACCAAGCTCGACCCCAAGCTCTCGGTGCGCAACTTCACCCCCTCGGCCGACAAGCTGGAGGTGACCAAGGGCTCCAAGCAGCTGGTGTTTTCCACCACGGTGGGCGGGGTCAAGGTTGACAAGGTCTACACCTTCAAGGCCGGCACCTACGCCTGGGAGCTCAGCCTGCGCCTGACCAACACCAGCGGCCAAAAGCTGGAGCTGCAACCGGCTCTCAGCCTGCTGGAGAACAAGAAGCGCGGCGACACCCACTCCTACGCCTTCACCGGCATCCAATTCTCCAAGAACGGGCGCTACGAGGAGCTGGGCATCGGGGACCTGGACGACAACCCCAAGGACTCCGGCGAGATTAGCTACATGGGCCTGGCCATCCCCTACTTCCTGGGCGCGGTGGCTCCCCTGGAGCCCGAGGGCGCGCCCCCGGCCAAGCGCTTCGTGATGGGCAGCGAAAAGGGCGGCCTGATGCTGGCCACCCTGGTGGAGCCTCTGATCGCCCTGGAGCCCGGCTCCACCCGTCAGGTGGACTACCTGGTGTTCTTCGGCCCCAAGGAAATGAAGATCCTGGAATCCCTGGGCCACAACCTGAACCAGGCCCTGGACTTCGGGTGGTTCGACATAATCGCCAAGCCGTTCCTCATCGCCATGAACCTGATCTTCGGCTTCGTCGGCAACTACGGCGTCGCGATCATCATCATCACCCTGATCACCAAGCTCATCTTCTGGCCCCTGACCCGCAAGAGCTACAAGTCCATGAAGGAGATGCAGAAGCTTCAGCCCCATGTGAAGCGCATCCGCGAGAAGTTCAAGGACGACAAGCAGCGCATGAACCAGGAGATCATGCAGCTGTACAAGACCTACAAGGTGAACCCCGCCGGGGGCTGTCTGCCCATGCTGGTGCAGATCCCGGTGTTCATCGCCTTCTACAAGGTCTTGGGCAGCGCCATCGAGCTCCGGCACGCGCCCTTCATGCTGTGGATCAACGACCTTTCGGCCCCGGACCGCCTGCCCATCGGCATCGACATCCCCTACGTGGGAGCCGGGCTGCCGATACTGACCCTGCTCATGGGCGCGTCCATGTTCTTGCAGCAGAAGATGACCCCCACCACCGGCGACCCCACCCAGGCCAAGATGATGATGCTCATGCCTGTGGTGTTCACGGTGATGTTCATCAACTTCCCCTCCGGACTGGTGCTCTACTGGCTGGTTAACAACCTCATGAGCATTGGCCAGCAGTACTGGACCAACAAGAGCAAGACGTAATGCCCATGGACGCGGTTGAATTCACAGCCAAGACCACCGAGGCGGCCATGCTGGCCGCCCAGGAGCATTTCGGCCTGAGCCTGGACCAGCTCGAGGTGGAGGTGATCAGCGCCGGAGGCGGCGGTTTTCTGGGCATCGGCTCCAAGAAGGCGGTGATCAAGGCCAAGCCCCGGGGCAAGACCCAGGCCGAGGAGGTGGCCGCGCTGGTGGCCTCCATGACCGACAGCGCCAATGGCGCCCTGGGCCTGGGCAAGAAAAAGCCCGAGCCCAAGCCCGAGCCCAAGCCGGCCCCCAGGCCTGAACCGAAGCCCGCGCCCAAGCCGGCCCCCAAGCCGCAGCCCAAGCCGGCCCCCAAGCCGGAGCCGAAGCCGCAGCCCAAGCCGGAACCCAAGCCTGAGCCGAAGCCGCGGCCCAAGCCCGAGCCCAAACCGGCTCCCAAGCCGGAACCCAGGCCCGAGCCCAAGGCCGAGGCCCCGGCCCCCGAGGCCAAGCCCGAGCCTCCGGCCCCCCGCCGGGACACCCGGCCCGAGCGCGACCCCGACGGCCCGGAGATGCTGGCCTACGCCGGTGAGGTGCTCACCCGCCTGGCCGCCTCCCTGGACCCCAACGCCACCATCGAGACCGCCTGGGGCGAGCAGGGCATCGAGCTGAACATCGCGGGCGGCGAGCCCGGGGTGCTCATCGGCCGCCGGGGCCAGACCCTGGACGCCCTGCAATACCTCACCACCCGCATCGTGAGCCACAAGTACGGCAAGGCGGTGCACCTTAGCGTGGACGCGGGCGGCTATCGCGGCCGGCGGCGCGCGGCCCTGGAAGAGTCGGCCCGCAAGGCGGCGGACAAGGCCAAGAGCAGCCGCAAGCCCCAGAGCCTGGGGCCCCTGAGCGCCCAGGAGCGGCGGGTGGTGCACCTGGTGCTGCGGAGCATGAAGGGCATCAGCACCATGAGCCGGGGCAAGGGCGAGATGAAGAAGGTGGTGGTCACTCCCCGCTGAGAGGGCGCATCATAGCTAAATAAAAAGGGCCTCCCCGCGCGGGAGGCCCTTTTCCATTGGGCAAAGGCAAAGGGTGGCGAGTCAGTAGACGCGCACGCCCTTTTTATATACCTCGAAGGAGCGCTCGGCGATGAGGCGGCCGTCCTGGCCGCGCACCCGCACCGCACGGGGGCCGTAGCAGCGCGAGGCGATCCACTTGGAGCGCTTCATCACCGAGCTGGGGAACAGGGCCGACCAGAACTTGCCCATCTTGCCGGGCGCGGACCAGCAGCTGTAGCCCGCCATGGCGTGGGGTTGGCCCGGGTAGCGGCGCAACACCCGCGTCACCGGCCGGGCCAGGGCCCGCCAGGGGCTGCCGTGCAGCCATTCGAAGATAAGCTCCTGCCCCTGGTAGCGTCCCGCGCGGTCGATGAACACCGCCTGAAACTCGGTGCGCTGGTCTATCTCCACCCTGGGGCCCACCTGGGGCAGACCGAGGCACAGGGTGTAGGACCACACCCCGTTTTCCTGGGCCAGGCGCTCCTTCTGGTCGGCGGTCAGGGCCACCACCCTAAGCTCCGCCCCCTCCGGCGGCGCGGCCGGGGCCGGGCTCGCCAGGAACAGGCTCAGCAGAAGCACCAGGGTGAAAACTCGCATGGAGACGGCCTCCGGGAACGGCCCGCTCCGCTGGGGCGCGGGGCGGGCCGCCGGGTTTGCTATCACTTGCTCAAGGCGATGTTCTCTGTGATGCCCCCGGAGTAATCGCCCTTCTTGGTGCCGCTGAGGGTGGAGCATTTGCCGTCCACCGGGCTGAGCGACAGGGTGTACTTGTAGGTCTTGCCGTTGTTGCATTTGACGGTGTAGTTGACCTTGATGGGATAGTCGCTGAAGTTGGTGCTGCTCGCGCTGGGCACCAGCCCGAAGCCGGGGCAGGCGCCGCTTTGGGTGATCCCGGACACCTCGCCGTCCCCGTTGAAGGTCAGGGTTCCAGTCGAGGTGCTCCCCGCGAATTTCCAGGTGCCGACCACATAGCTGGCGCAGGGAACCCTTAAGTCCGACCCGCCGCCGCTGCCGCTGCTGCATCCGCTGCCCGAGGTGAGCCACATCATGGTCAGCACCGCGCACAGTGCCAAAACGATCTTGAGCTTGCTCATGGTTACTCCTAAAATGATGAACTGCCTCTCCAGTAGCCCGAGCCTCGCCGCGTCGCGTAAGGCGCGTGACCAAGGTGGACGGCGGCCAGTAAAACATGATCCCGGCGGGCCAACCATAGGGCAAACGCCCCATGGGGGCGGCGCGCCGGCACGAGAAGGACTCGGCAACGGTGCTAGACCAAGCAATGGGCCGCTTCGTCGGCCAGCTCATGGAACTGGGCCACCGAGCTCCGGTGGGGGATTTCAAGGACGCGGCCATGGAGCTTTTGAACGGCCTGATCCCCTTTGACATGGCCCTGTGGGCCAGCGGCTACACCGACGACCTCCGGGTGCACAACGTTTATCTGAGCGGCCTGCCCGAGGAGATGATGGTCAACTGGGAGCGCTTCAAGCACCAGGACCGGCTTTTGGCCAACATCATCGCCACGCCGGGCGTCACCTTCGACGTGTACGAGTTCTATGCCCGGCAGGAGCGCCGGGCCCTGGAGATATACCGGCAGCATTCCCACGTCTACGGCATCGAGTCGGCCATCTCCACCGCCCTGCCCGTGCCCCGCAGCGGCCTGCTGGACGTGATGAGCCTCTACCGCAAAGTCTCCCGTCCGGCCTTCACCCCCGAGGAGCGCATCGCCAAGCAGTTCGTCTTTCCCCTGCTCACCCAGGCCTGGCAGCACAACCAGATCGAGTACGTGCGCAGCCGCTCCAAGAGCCAGGCCGGGGGCCCCGCCGCGGTATGCGACCGCGAAGGCTGGGTGCGCCAGGCCCAGGGCGACTTTCTGGAGCTGGTGCAGGCGGAGTGGCCGGGGTGGAGCGGCCCGGCCCTGCCCGTGGAGGTGCGGGAGTGGCTGCAAGGCGAGCCCGCCAAGGCCTTTCGGGGCAGGAGCATGGGCGTGAAGGGCGAGGCCATGGACGACCTCTTTCTCTTGGTGGCCTATCCCCGCCAGGCGGCGGCCATGCTGACCCCCCGGGAAGAAGAGATCGCCGAGTTGTTTGCCGCCGGGCTCACCGCCAAGGAAATCTCGCTGGAGTTCGGCCTGTCGACCTCCACGGTGCGCCGGCATTTGGATTCGGTTTACCGGAAGCTCGAGGTGGCCAACAAGATAGAGTTGTTTCAGGCGCTCAATCCGGACTAGGGGTTGGGCGGAATACGGCTTGGTGAACAGGGCTCCCGGCAGAGGGGCCTTTTTCTTTTGGGGGCGGGGGAGGAGCGGAGCAATAGCGTAGGTTGGGTAGAGCGGAGCGAAACCCAACAGTACCTAAGTTGAAAGAAGGAAGGGGGAGGCAAGGGGCAGAGAAAGAGGGCGGTTTTTTTGTCGGGGTCACTCGGGGCCGGCATAAAAGCTGGGGCAAACGAGAGGGGCCCGCTGGCGGGGCGGCTTCGCTGAGTAGGGCAAGCGGACACAGGTCCGCTTTTGTTTTGGGGAGTGGGCAGGAGGGGCGCTTAGGCGGGGCGGGGAGACGCCGGCCCCTTGGCGACCCCGGCGGGGGGGGGGGGGAGAAGACACCGGTCGGCAAAATCGGTACCTACGCTACCGGGAAAATACAGAAACAGTGAGTCATCGCGAGGAGCGGCGGCCGAGGCGGCGGCAGAAAGGGAAAGCTCTCCCGCCGCGAGGTGGCGATTTTCGTTGGTGTTGTCTCCGGATTGGAGAAGAGAGAAGAGGGGAGAGGGGAAGAAAGAGAAAAGAAAGAAAAGGCGTTTTTTTGTCGGGGTCGCGCGGGGCCGGCATAATAGCTGGGGCAAACGAGAGGGGCTCGCTGGCGGGGCTGGGGTCGCGGAGATGGGCAAGCGGACACAGGTCCGCTTTTGTTTTGGGGAGTGGGCAGGAGGGGCGCTTAGGCGGTGTGGGGAGACGCCGGCCCCTTGGCGACCCCGGCGGGGGGGGAGAAAAGCAGTAGCGTGGGTTGGGTAGAGCGGAGCGAAACCCAACAGTACCTAAGCTGAAAGAAGGAAGGAGGGGAGAGGGGAAAAGAATGAGGAGGAAGAAAGGGGAGGGCGGCGAATACCCTCCAGGTTGATTCCCTTTGCAAGATGTGGGTACACTCGGGCGACCAAAAGGAGGGAATCGTGCCTATCGCCCGCGTGTCCGCGCTCCGCTATCTGTTGTTAGTCGTCCTCTCCACTCTCTGCCTGACCCTGATAAACCCGCCTATCGCCAGCACGGCGGCCGTGGGCTCCTCCACCGGGAGGCCCCAGGCCTGCCGCCAGATGCTCATCTACCCGACCAACTACTACGGCCCGGTGCAGCGGGTGCAGCTCAGCCAGTCCGCCGCCAACATCAAGCACATGTACTGGTACAAGAAGACCGGCGGCATCCAGCGCCTGCTCATCACCTACAACAACGACCGCAAGCAAGAAATCCGCCTGATGTGGAACCCGGACGCCATCAAGGGCTTCAGCTTCTGGTGCCACACCGGCAATCAGTGCGTTAAGGTGCCGGGCCTGGAGAACCAGGAATACATCCTCAACTTCATGGCCCATTTCAAGAACCAGCCCACCCATCTCTCCTGCTCCACCTACAAGAAGGGCGGCTTTCCGGGCCAGGTCATATTCAACAACTTCAACGGCAACGGGGTGGACATCAATCCTCCCCAGAAGACCACCTTCCACCTGAACGGCCGCTGCCGGATCACCGAGATGCAGACCTTCCACCACAACCGCTATCGGGGCAAGGTGCCGGGCAAGATCTTCATCCGGGGGATCAACGGCACCAAGGGCTCTTGGGCCTTCAAGGCCCGGCCGGGCCTGAGCAGTTGGCAAAAATACTTCCTGCCCAACTGCAACTGGATCGTCAACCCGGCCAATTTGGTCTTGGGGCCGGGCGATTACGAGATAGACGTGTCCGACCGGGCCTCCTGGTCGCACAACCCCGTGTCCAAAAACCAGGGCTACGCCATTGTGTGGGGCACCTGCCAGGCCGCGCCCCCGCCGCCCCCGCAGCCCTCGCCCTGGACCGCCTGGCGGGGGCACAACTACCGGGTGATCACCACCAAGATGACCTGGAACCAGGCCCAGGCCTATGCCCAAAAGCTGGGCGGCCATTTGGTGACCATCTCCGACCAGGCCGAGAACCAGTTCGTCAGCGACCTGGCCCGGGCAAAAGGCGCCGGCCAGCAATACTGGATCGGCTTCACCGACCAGGGCAGCGAGGGGCGCTGGCGCTGGGTCAACAACCAAAAGATCACCTACACCAACTGGCACTCCGGCGAGCCCAACAACGCCCACGGCAGCGAGAACTGCGCCGAGGTGGGCTACCACAGCAAGTACACCTGGAACGACACCTCTTGCGGCGAAAAGAATGGCTTCGTGGTGGAGGCTGAGTAGCAACCACATCCGCCGCGCCCAAGGGACTGTAGGCGGACAAACTTATAAAAAGACAATAAAAACAATAAGATAGAAGGCTCTTGCCTGGGTGGCGGGCGTGGCCGAGGCCGGGAGGGCCCGGCGCGCCTGGCCCGGATAATTTCGCTTGGCCAAGATCGCCGTGCCCCACGGCTGGACAGCAGGCCGCTCCCGCCTATAAACTTGCCCGCGAAAGGGTGGGCTTATGAGTTGGGAGCTTTACACCGCCTTTGTGGCGGCCAGCGCCTTGGTGCTGGTGATTCCCGGACCCACGGTGATGCTGGTGACCAGCTACGCCCTGGGCCAGGGGCGCGGCACGGCCTGGTACACCGCCGTGGGCGTGGGCCTGGGCGACCTCACCGCGCTCAGCCTCTCCCTGGCCGGGATGGGAGCCCTGCTCGCCGCCTCGGCCGCCGCCTTTTCCCTGCTCAAATGGGCCGGGGCCGCATACCTAATCTATTTGGGCCTGCGCATGTGGCGCTCGGGCTCGGCCTTCGCGCCCCGGAGCGGCGCGGCCCCCAGCGGGCGCTCCATGCTGGCCCGCGCCTACGTGGTCACCGCTTTGAACCCCAAGAGCATCGTCTTTTTCGTGGCCTTTTTGCCCCAGTTCGTGGACCCGGCCTTGCCCCCCTGGCCCCAGCTGATGCTCATGGCGGCCAGCTTCGTGATTCTGGCCGTGGCCAACGCGGTGCTCTATGCCTGCGCGGCGGGCAGCCTGGCCCGGATGCTGGCCCGCCCCGGCCGCGACCGCCTGCTGGGCCGGGTCGGCGGCGGGGTGCTCATGGGCGCGGGGCTCATCACCGCGCTGTGGCGGCGGGCGTGAACCAGGGCGGCTACATCCAGGGCGACACCATCGCGGCCATCGCCACGGCCAGCGGGGCAGGGGGCATCGGCATCCTGCGCATCTCCGGGCCCCAGGCCCGCGCGGTGGGGGAGCGCCTGTTCCGGCCGCTGGGGGAGGGCCCTGCGCCCGCCGAGGAGCCCCGCCGCCTGGTGCTGGGCCGCGCTTTGGACGGCGAGGGACGCGAGCTGGACCAGGTTCTGGCCGTGTTTTTTGCCGCGCCCCGCTCCTACACCACGGAAGACGTATTCGAGATACAGGCCCACGGCGGCCCGGCGGTGCTCAAAGAGCTGCTGGCCGCGGCCTTGAGCGCGGGTTGCCGCCTGGCCCGGCCGGGCGAGTTCACCCTGCGGGCCTATCTGGGCGGCCGTTTGGAGCTTAGCCAGGCCGAGGCGGTGGGGCAGCTGATCAACGCCCACTCGGGGGCCGAGGCCCGTTTGGCCCTGGCCGGTCTGGCCGGAGGCTTGGCCCGGCGGCTGGCCCCGGTGCGCGCTGCGCTAACCAGCGCGGCGGCGGCGGTGGAGGCGGCCATCGACTTCCCCGAGGAAGCGGGCGAGATCGCCGGGGCTCCGGTGGCCGCCGGGCTGCGCGAGGGAGTCGTCGCGCCCCTGGACAAGCTGGTGGCCGAGCGCGCCGCGCGGCGGGTTTGGCGCGAAGGGGCCCTGGTGGTGCTCTGCGGTCGGCCCAATGTGGGCAAAAGTTCCCTGTTCAACGCGCTTTTAGGCAGCGAGCGGGCCATCGTGACCAGCATCGCGGGCACCACCCGCGACGCCATCGAGGAGGCGGCGATCCTGGGGGGCGTGGTCTGCCGCCTCACCGACACCGCCGGCCTGGGCCTGGAGCCTGGCGAGCTGGAGGAGCTGGGGCGGGCGGCGGCTCGCGAGCGCCTGGGCGCGGCGGATTTGGCCCTGGTGGTGCTGGACCAGGCCGCGCCGCTGAGCGACGAAGACCGGGCGGTGCTGGCCGCCACCGAGGGGGTGCCCCGGGTGATCGCGGCCAACAAGAGCGATCTGGACGCGGCCTGGCCCCTGGGCGAGGCGGGGGAGGGCGCCCTGAGCGTGAGCGCCAAGACCGGCGAGGGACTCACCGAGCTGGCCGAGGCGCTGGGAGGGGCGCTCACCAAGGGCGAAGCCGAGCCCGCCCCCGGCGAGGCGGTGGCCGGCAAGCGCCAGGCCGAGGCCCTGGCCGCCAGCGCGGAGGCCTCGCGCCGGGCCTTGGCCGGGCTGGAGAGCGAAGACCCTCAGATGGAGCTGATCTCGCTGGATCTGGCCGTGGCCCTGGCATTTTTGGGGGAAGTGGACGGCATCGACGCGCCCGAGGCGGTGATCGAGGCCATTTTCGACGATTTCTGCGTGGGGAAGTGAGGGGGATGAATGGTTTGGGTGTTTTATGGCTTAATTTGTGGTGGTATTGCCTTTGGAATCGTAAAAGCCCTAACTGTTAAAGTTAGATATAGCGCATATAATCAAAGACTTAAACTATATTTAGACGGTAGAGATACCGCCTTCAAAGAAGGCATTCTACAAGGCCGCAACTGGCTCGCAGAATTTATCGCCGAAGCTGAGCGTGTTTTAGATCTCCGGGATGACTATCTTAAAAATAAAAAGCACCCTGCGCGGAAAGCTGCGAAAGTTGTATCAGAGGTAAAGAAGGAAAAAAAGGAACTGCAAAAGCAATATAAGTTCCTAGAATATCAATTGAAAAGTTATGAGGAATACTTCCCTGTACTTGTAGATTTTAGAGATGCAATTCTCGACGAAACAATCCCGCTCTCGGCAAACGCCGCAAATGCGGAGGGACTGGAATCTGCTGATCCAACAACAAAATTCTTGTCAAACCAAGAATGGAATTCTCTTGATGAAACAGAAAGGAATCAACTTGCCCTCGATCGTTATGTTGACCGCCCCAAAGCCAACTGGGAAATAGGTCGGTTTTATGAAAGGTATCTTGGATACCTTCGTGAACAAGAGGGATGGGACGTCGCATATTTCGGTGCGTTGAAAGGTTTTGAGGATCTTGGCCGCGATTTAATTTGTAAACGGGACAAGGTTGTCGAAATCATTCAAGCTAAGTGTTGGAGTGCTAGCAAGACAATTCACGAAAAGCATGTTTTTCAGTTGTATGGCACTACCCTTTTGTATCGAATGCAAAATCCAACAGAAAAAGTAACTCCTGTTCTTGTCGTGACGACGGAATTGTCAGAGGTGGCTAATAAGGCTGCCGAAGAGCTTGGGGTTAGGGTTGAGCTCGTTCCTCTCAAATTTGACTACCCCAAGATCAAGTGCAACATCAACCGGTCTACCGGTGAGCGTATATACCACCTTCCCTTTGATCAACAGTATGACCGTGTAAAAATAGATCAAGCAGGAGAATGCTACGTTATGACAGTAGCAGAGGCCGACGAGCTCGGTTTCAGGAGGGCATGGCGCTTTAAGGGGACCATCAAGGCGAATTAGGAGCAAGGAAGCTTGTCCGAAGGAATAGAAAACAATGAAATTCAGTTTAATGCTCTGATTGCCGAACTCCTCCGCTGGAACCGCACGCACAACCTCACCGGCCACCGCACCGCCGAGGAGGCTGAGCTAAACCTTATTCAAGACTCTCTTGCTCTTGTTCCCCATATTCGCGGCAATACGCTCCTGGACATCGGTTCGGGGGCAGGCTTCCCCGGCCTGGTGCTGGCCTTGGCCCTTCCCGAGTTGCACGTGACACTTTTGGAGCCCCGCGCCAAGCGCATCTCCTTTCAGAAACACGTGGTGCGCACCCTGGGCCTGGAGGGCCGGGCGCACCCGGTGCAGGGCAGGGCGGGCGAGGATCTCCTGGAACAGCGCTTCGACACCATCACCCTGCGCGCGGTCACCGACATCCCCGGCTCCTTGGCCCTGGCCCGGCCCTACCTGGCCGATGGAGGGGCCATCCTGCTGGCCCGGGCCCAAAAGGACGCCGCCGAGGCCCGCCAAAGGGGCCTTGAGGTGGTGGAGTACACTCTGGGCGGCAAAACAGCGCCCCGTATAATCGCTATCTACACGTAATAAGGGATAGTCGGCTAGGTTTCACGTGAAACATAGGTTGGGCGGGTGCATCGAGGGTGCTCCCGCCCTCAATGTTTCACGTGAAACTTCATGGGTTGTTGCGTTGAACTTCCGTTGAAGCCGTCTCGCCCCCCGGCACAGCCAGCCGCCGGAAGGCCAGGCGTCTGGGGAGCGAGGGCCGGAGGCGTATCGGGGAATACGTCGAGGCCCGAGCGAGGCCAGCAACGCAGTATTCCGGTGGCTGGCGAAGCCGGCTCAGATCAGGCGTCGTTCAAAGGAAGGATGATGCTGAAGGTGCAGCCCTGGCCCGGGGCGGTGTCCACTTCCACCCTCCCGCCGTGCTGCTGGATGATGCCGTGGCTGATGGCCAGGCCCAGGCCGGTGCCCCGGCCGCGGGGCTTGGTGGTGAAGAAGGGCTCGAAGATGCGCCGCGCCACCTCCTCGTCCATGCCCGGGCCATTGTCGCTGAACACCACCCGGATCTCCTCGGCCTCTTCGTCGTGCGCCGTGGAAAGCTCCAGGACGCCCTCGCCCTCCATGGCCTCGGCCGCGTTGATGAGCATGTTCAAGAAAACCTGCTCCAGCTTGGCCCTCTGGCCCCAGAACACGGGCAGGCCGTGCTGCCAGTTTTGCTTGATCTCCACCCGCCGGAGGATCATGTGCCCGTCCATGAGCGAGAGCATGTCCAGAAGCACCCGGTTTAAGTCCATGGGCTCCTTTTCCGGGGTGTCCTGGCGGGCGAAGTCCAGCAGGCCGCGCACGATGATCTTGCAGCGGTTGGTCAGCTTGATGATCTTGTCCACGGTGGGGGACACCTCACCCTGGTCCTTGACGTCCTCCAACAGGAGATGGGCGTAGGTGAGGATGCCGCCCAGGGGGTTGTTCACCTCGTGGGCGATGTCAAAGGCCAGCTTGCCGGTGGCGGCCAGGCGCTCGGAACGGATGAGCTGCTCCTCCATGGACTTGCGCATGGTCACGTCGCGGGTGGTGAACAGGATGGCGCTGGCCCCCCGGTAGGGGCAGGGGGTGGCGGTCACCTCCAGGTCGAACAGGCCGTCGGGGCGGATGCCCTGGCCCTCGAAGACCTGGGCCGCCTCGCCGCGCTCCACCGAGCGCATCCATTCCAGATATTGCCGCCGGCAGGAGTCGGCCAACAGCTCAAGGAAATCGCTGCCCGCCTGATCCAGCCGCCCCAGGCCGAAGCACTCCAAGAAGCTCTGATTGGCGAAGACGAAGCGCTTGTAGTCGTGCAGCACGATGCCCTCGCGGTTGGACTCGACCAGGGTGCGGTAGAGCGCCTCGCTCTCGGCCAGCTTGCGTTGCAGCTCCTTGGTCTCGGTGGTGTCCACGATGGCTTCCACCGCGCCGGTGACGTTGCCCGCGTTGTCCCGGAGCGGCGCGGCGGTGAAAAACAGCTCGCGGGGCTTGCCTCCCAGCTCCTCGAAGAACTTCTCCGCCTCCCAGGCCTCGGGGGCCAGGGGAGAGCGCCGGAGGTTCTCCTTGCCGTAGTTGGCTTGGAGCTGGGCCGGGTCGTCCATGACCACCACGTCGGCCAGGGACACCCCCTTGGGCCGCTTGAACACCTTCCACACCTGGTCGGTGCCCAGGATATTGTCCCGGTCCCAGCCGGTGAGCTCCTCGCAGGCCTTGTTCCAGTGGATCACCTTGTGGGCCCGGTCCACCACGAAGATGGCCACGGGCATCACCTCCAGGATGGAGGCCACCAGGCTGTGCTCGGCCTGGGCCTGGGCCTGGGCCCGCTTGCTGGCGGTGATGTCCTTGATGATGCCCTCGTAGCCCACCACCGAGCCGTTGCGTTGGCGCACCGAGGCGGTGATGGCCACCTCTATGGGCGTGCCGTCCTTTTTCTTGAAGCTAACCTCGTAATCCTTTACAAAGCCGTCCTTTTCGATGGCGGCCTGAAAGGCCTGACGGTCGGCGGGGTTGAGGTAGGCCTTCTGGGCGCTGTCCGGGGTGGACAAGAGATCCTCGGCCGAGTCGTAGCCCAGCAGCTCCACCCCGGCGGGGTTCACGTCCACCCAGCGGCCGTCGCGGGTGGAGAGGTAGATCATGTCGCGGCTGTTGGCGAAGATGCGGCTGTAGTCGCCCTGGCGGTGGGAGAGCTGGGCCTGCAAGAGCACATGCTCCACCGCCCCGGCCAGGAGATTGGAAGCGGCGTGGCCGAAGTCGGCGCTCCAAGCGGGCGCCTCCTTGAAACGCAACAGGGCCAGGCCACTGCCCGAAGGGCGCGACAGGGGCCACACGGCCAGATGTTGCCGCTGGCCCAGGTCGGCCAAGAGCTTGTCCAGCAGGGGCCAGCCGCTGTTGGCGGCCTCCCGGCTCTTGGGGGAGATCACCACCCAGCCGATGCGGCCCAGGGGCTCGCCCGGGCAGGCCGGGGGAGCCTGGCTGATGGTGCGCAAACGCCGCGCCCCGGCCGGGGGCAGGCCCCAGGTGGCGGTCAGGCTGAGTTGGCCGCCGCGCTCCCAGGCGCACACCGCCCCGCCGCTGGCCCCCAGCAGGCCGCCCACCGTGGCGATGAGGGCGCGGCCCTGCCGGTTGGGCGGCAGATTGCGGGCAAGGATGGGCCGGAGCTCTTCGCAGATCCGGTTCAGTTCGACCAGCGGCCTAGCCAAAAGAATTCTCCAGGGGAGCGGTGAGGATGGGAAGATTGTATAATCCCCCGGGGAATACTGTAAAGTAATAAGAACAAGCTTACAAACTGAGAAAAATGACGGTCGCGGGGACTCGGGGGGAGCCGGAAGGGTGCTTTTCGGCCTGGAAAGAGCCAATCGCCGCTAAAAAGCGTGCCCCGCGCGGCAGCGGGCCACATCGGAGAGACCGGCGGAAGGCATAAAATCGCGGCGTGGGCCCAAGGCGGACCATATAAGCTATTGGTTGTATGGTGGCGCAAGGGGCCGTAACTCAAGCGGGATTTACCATAAACCAAATCAGGGGAGCTAGTTTCACCTTCCCTGTCCCCAAAACCAGGGCGGTTTATGCCCCCTGGGCCCCCAAAGAGCGCTGCTGTCGCGGCCGAGGGGCCAACCCGGCAAGGCCGGGCGTGAGAAAGGTGACGAGAGAGCATGGCCGAAGAGCTTTTGGTGATCGGAGGCGGTCTGGCCGGCTGCGAGGCGGCCTTGGCCGCGGCCCGGTTCGGGGTAAAGGTAACTTTGGTGGAGATGAAGCCCGCCGAATTCACCCCGGCGCACCATTCTCCCCACCTGGGCGAGCTGGTTTGCTCCAATTCCCTGCGTTCGGCCCAGATATCCAGCGCGGTGGGCCTGCTGAAGGCCGAGATGGCCATCATCGGCTCGGCCATGATGCGCGCGGCACGGGAAACCGCGGTGGGCGCGGGCAAGGCCCTGGCCGTGGACCGGGAGCGGTTCGCGGCGCACCTGGAGGCCCAGATCGAGGCGGAGCCCAACATCTCGCGCGAGACCCGCCGGGTGGATACCCTGCCCAACACGCCGGCCATTTTGGCCACCGGGCCTTTGACCACCGAGGCCCTCGCCGAGGAGCTTGGCAGGGTAACTGGCAGTGATCACTTGCATTTTTACGATGCCATCGCGCCGATCGTCTCCCTGGAAACGGTAGATATGTCCTCGGCTTGGTGGGGAGACCGCTACGGCGAGCCGGGGGAGGGCGACTACCTCAATTGCCCCTTAAACAAGAGTGAATATGACGCGTTTTACGCGGCCCTGACCTCGGCGGCCCAGGTGCCGCTCAAGGATTTCGAGAAGGCCCGCTTCTTCGAGGGCTGCCTGCCCATAGAGGTGATGGCCTCGCGCGGCGAGAAGACGCTGCTTTTCGGCCCCATGAAGCCGGTGGGCCTGGACGACCCACGCACCGGGCGCTGGCCCCACGCGGTGGTCCAGCTGCGCAAGGAAAACCAGGCCGGCACCATGCTGAACCTGGTAGGCTTTCAGACCAAGCTGACCTACCAGGCGCAAAACCAGGTGTTTCGCCTGATCCCCGCCCTGCGTGAGGCGGAGTTTGTCCGCTGGGGCTCCATCCACCGCAACACCTTCCTGGATGCCCCCCGAGTTCTGGACCCTTTTCAGCGCATTATCGGGAAGTCCGATCTTTTCGTGGCCGGCCAATTGGCCGGTGTGGAGGGGTATGTCGAATCGGCGGCCATGGGGATACTCTGTGGAATCAACGCGTCACGCCTTGTGCACAAAGAAGCTTTACTAACCCCACCGCCAACCACTGCTCTGGGCGGGTTGGTGTCGCATTTGCAAAACCAAGCCAGCAAGGACTTCCAACCATCAAATGTGAACTTCGGTTTGCTGCCTCCTCTGGAGGAAAAAGTATATAAAAAGCAGCGTGGGGCGGCCCAGGCCCGTCGTGCCCTGGCCGATTTGGCCGCCTGGCTGAAACTGGAAGGTTTGTCCCCCCAGGAGCCTCTACCCGAGGTTCAGGACGTAACTTATACAAAATACAAGAAAAAGCGTTAATGTTTCACGCTAGTTTATGGTGAAATCATGGCCTTTATACCCCTGACGTCAAAAAATTGGCACGGCTGGCTGGGCGCGGGGATCTTCGCTTTCGCCCTGGCCGGCTCTCTGGCGGGGGTGGAATGGGTCCGCGTCTGGTTCTACCAGATGGCCTGGTGGGGCTACATCGGCCTGGCCGACGCCCTGGTGCAGCGTCGCGCGGGCAACAGCCTGATAATCAACCGATTCAAGACCTTTGCCCTGATGTGCCTGGCCAGCGCCGCCTTCTGGTTCGCCTGGGAGATGGTCAACCTGCGCCTGCAAGACTGGTTCTACGTGGGGGTACCGCCCCGTTTGGCCGAGCGCTGGGCCGGCGCTTTCATCGCCTACGCCACGGTGCTGCCCGGCATTTTCGAGACCTACGAGCTTCTGCGCGTCTGGGGCTTCCGCCAGGGCGCCAATATTCGCCCGATTCCGGCCACCAGGGCCTGGTACCCATACTTTGTTGGGGTCGGCGCGCTAATGCTAATACTTCCCATGGCTTGGCCCCATGTATTTTTCCCACTGGTTTGGGGTAGCCTGGTGTTTTTGTTGGAGCCGTTGAACCATTTTTATGGTGTCCCCAGCCTGATGCGCTCCTGGGAGCGGGGCGACCTCTCGCCCTTCCTGGGCCTTTTGGTGGCAGGCGCCATCTGCGGGGCCTTTTGGGAGTCCTGGAACTGGCTGGCCGGGGCGCGCTGGGTCTACAACATCCCCTACCTGGCCGAGCCCAAGATTTTCGAGATGCCCTTGGCCGGTTATCTGGGCTTTCCTCCCTTTGCGGTGGAGTGCTATGTTTTCTTTGCCTCGCTGTGCATCCTGCGCGGCGGGCGCGGCTGGGAGGCGGCCGACTACCGCCGCACCCTTTTCGCGCCCATCCCCCGCTGGCTGGGCTGGCTCCTGGGCCTGGGCGCGGTGGCCTACGGCCTGTGGATGTGCGCCATGATCGACGCCTACCTGGTGAAGGGATGGGCCTCTTGAGCGGTCTCTACTATCTGGTCAATCTGGGCTGCGCCAAGAACTTGGTGGAGGGCGAGCATTTGGCCGGGCTGTTGCTGCGCGCCGGGTGGGAGGCCACCGACACCCCCGAGCTGGCCGAGCTGCTTTTGGTCAACACCTGCGGCTTCATCCAGCCCGCGGTGGAGGAGGCCATCGAGGCGGCCCTGGAGTTGGCCGAGGCCAAGGGACCGGACCAGCGCCTGGTGGTGGCCGGCTGTCTGGTGGGGCGCTACGGCAAAAAGCTGGCCGCCAGCCTGCCCGAGGTGGACCTGCTGCTCGCGCCCGGCGAGGCCCCCCGCCTGCTGGAGCACCTGGCCGCCCCGCCAAGCGGACGCCTGGCCATCAGCCCGCCGGCGGGCATCTTCGGCGCGGCCGATCCCCGCGCGCTCAGCACCGGGCCGGGCTGGGCCTATCTCAGGGTGGCCGACGGCTGTGTGCACTCCTGCGCCTTTTGCACCATCCCCAAGATTCGCGGCCGCCTGCGCTCCCGCCCGGTGGCCGACGTGGTGGCCGAGGCCCAGGCCCTGGCCGGGCAAGGCGTGAAGGAGCTTAACCTGGTGGCCCAGGACCTCACCTCCTACGGCCGCGACTTGGGCGGCCCCGGCCTGGCCGAGCTATTGGCCGCGCTGGCCGATATCGAAGGCATCGCCTGGCTGCGGCCGCATTACCTGCACCCCGACCTGCTGGACCGCGAGATGATCGCGGCCATGATCGCCACCCCCAAGGTGGTGCCCTACTTTGACCTGCCCTTGCAGCACATCGCCGACCCGGTCTTGCAGGCCATGGGCCGCCGCAAGACCGGCGCGGAGCTTCGGGCGCTGGTGGCCGAGATCCGGACGCTGTGCCCCCAGGCCACCCTGCGCACCACCCTGCTGGTGGGCCATCCCGGCGAGGGCGAGGCGGAGTTCGCCGAGCTGGAGCGCTTCGTGGCCGAGACCGGCTTCGACCGCCTGGGCGTGTTCGCCTTTTCGCCAGAGGCGGGTACCCGTTCGGCCCGCATGGAGGCCCCGCCCGAGGAGCTGGCCCTGGAGCGTCAAGAACGCATCATGGCGATGCAGCAACGCATCAGCCGCGAGCGCCTGGCCCGCCTCCAGGGCGCGGAGCTCCCGGTGTTGGTTCTGGGCCCCCACCCGGACAGCGACCTGGTCTGGGCCGGACGCACCGCCGCCCAGGCCCCGGAGGTGGACGGCCTGGTGATCATCACCGAAGGCTCGGCCGAACCCGGCAGCATCGCGCCCTGCCGCATCACCGCCACCCACGATTACGACCTGGAAGGCACCCTGCTCTAAATTCACTCTCCGCCTTTCCCCTGCTTCTCTCTCTTTTCTTTCTCTTTCTCCTCTCCCCCAACCACCCCCCGCCGGGGTCGCAACTGGGCCGGCGTCTCCGCGCCCCACCCCAGCCTGCCTCCCGCCAACCTCCCTAATCTTTCCCTCCCCCGCCTCCGCTTGCCCAGGCCCGCGACCCCGCCCCGCCAGCGAGCGCCTCTCCCCGGCAACCAGTGTTATGCCGGCCCTGGGTGACCCCGACAAAAAAACGCTTTTCTTTCGTTTTTTCTCCTTTCTCTCTTCTCTTCTTTCTCTTCCTCTTCTTTCTTTCAAGTTGGGTACTGTTAGGTTTCGCTTCGCTCTAGCCAACCCACACTTTTCTTCTCTCCCCCAACCACCCCCCCGCCGGGGTCGCCACTGGGCCGGCATCTCCCCGCCCCATGAAATCCTGCCTCCTACCAACCTCCCTAATATTCCCCGCCTCCGCCTCCGCTTGCCCAGGCCCGCGACCCCGCCCCGCCAGCGAGCACCTCTCCCCGGCAACCACTGTTCTGCCGGCCCTGGGTGACCCCGACAAAAAACGCTTTTCTTTTCTCTTTTTTCCCTCCCTTCTCTTCCTCTTCTCTTCTCTCCTTTTTTCTTCTTCTCTCTTTCTTCTCCCCACCCCAGCGTTTCTCCCCCCATCCCCGCGCTGCCCCCCCATCCCCGCGCTGCCCCCCCATCCCCGCGCTGCCCCCCCATCCTCCTGGTGCTATACTGGCCCCAAGAGGAGGAGCCGGCTCTTGCGCGAACCCATGCTGCCATACGAAAACCTGGGCGAAGGTGCGCTGGATACCTTCGGCAGCCTCCTGGCCTGGGTCTTCCTGGTGGGCACCCTCCTGGTCCTGCTGGTCATCTTCATCTGGGTCCTGCTCAAGGTCTTGGCCCACCTGGGGCTGTACAAATCCACCGGCCCCATCGATGAACGCATGGGCCGCTTGTTGGTGCTGTGCATTATGGTGGTGGTGATGGGCGGGGCGGTGTCGCTGCTTTTCTACTGGTTTACGGTCGATCCTTCCCCTGAATGGCCTCCGCGGCCATAACCGGCCGCCTGCGCCGGGCGCCTGGCAGGTCGCCTAAGAATTAGAGCGCTGCTTAAAATTACAGAAATAGCCAGTCATCGCGAGGAGCGGCGGCCACGGGCGTTGGCAGGAAGGGGAAACCCTCCCGCCGCGACGTGGCGATCTTCCTTGGTGTTGCCGCCGGGGAGGAACAAAGAGAAGAAGGGGAAAACAAAAGAAAAGGTGTTTTTTGTCGAGGTCGCACGGGGCCGGCATAACAGTGGTTGCCGAAGAGCGAGACTCGCTGGCGGGGCTTCCTCGCAGACCTGGGCAAGCGGAGGCGGGGGAGAGAAATTTTAGAGAGGCTCGCTAGAGGCAGGCCCGCGCGGCGCGAGGAGACGCCGGCCCCTTGGCGACCCCGACGGTGGGGGGTGGGGGAGAAGGGAAAAAGTGTAGGTTGGGTAGAGCGAAGCGAAACCCAACAGTACCCAAACTGAAAGAAGGAAAAGGGGGACAGAATAAGAATAACGAGGTGCTGGCGGGGCGGGGCCTAGTCGCCCGAGCCCGGTTTGCCCAGGCGCTCGATCTGCTGGCCCAGCAGGTGCAGGCGCTCGGCGATAAGCGGCTCCTCGTCCAGCACGTTCAGGTGCCCCCAGCGGGCCATGGCCAAGACCAGGCCCTCGGGCTCCAGGTCGATTAGCGCCACGCCCTCGGGCTCGCCCACCAAAAAGGGATACACTCCTCTCCCGCTGCCTTCTTCGGGCGCGGCGGCCATCATCTGCCGCCGCTGGGCCGGGGTGGCCAGCCAGGGCCGCACCGTGTCGGCGTCGTCCAGCGGGGCCAGGGCCAACAGCTCGATGGCCTCGCTCTGGCTCAGGCCGTCCAAAATGGCCAACGCCACCGGGGCCTGGGGCCGGGTGATCAGGTACAGGCGCAGGCGCTCGGCCTCTTGCAGGCGCTCCAGCTCGGCGGTGAAGTGGGCCGGGGTGTAGGCCACATCAGCCGGGCGGAACAGGCTCTGCCACTGCTCGGCAAAGGCCGCGATGCGACCCAGCTCCCCCTCGGGGTCGAAGCTAACCGGGCTCTTGAGCCGCACGGGCCTTCCTTTCCTCGCGCTCGGCCGTGCGCTCCAGGAAGCGGCACACCGTGCAGGTCTCGGCAAAGGTGGGCGTGCCGCAGGTGGGGCAGCGCTGGAAATCCTTCGGCGCGGCGGGCGGCCCGTCCTTTTGCTCCAGATAGCCCATATAGAAGTTCATGCAGGTGCCGGGCATGCGGTCTTCCAGCAGGCGCACCGCCTCGGTGTAATAGGGCAGGGTGGCGCCTTTGCTGCGGGGGCAGTCGCCCCGGGCCACCGGCAGATCGTGGGCTTTGGCGTAGCTCTTAACTTCCGCCGCGTGCAGGCGGCACAAGGGCTTCACCTTCTTGGCGAAGGCTCCCGGCACTCCGGGCAGGGTGGGCCACTGGTTCTCCAGATAGTGCTCGTGGCGCCGCACCAGGTTTCCCAGCAGGCGCGCCGCCTCGTCGTCCAGGTGGTGACCGGTGGCGATAACGTCGCAATCCAGCTCCAGGGCCAGGCGGTTGAGGTGGTAGCGCTTGAGGGTGCCGCACACCGAGCAGAAGGAGCGCTTGTTGGCCCAGGCGATCTCCTGCACCGTGAACCCGGCCAGCTTAGCCATGTTGAACACATGCAGCGGCGCGCCCAGGCGTTGGGCCATCTCTTGGCACGAGGCCAGGGATGCCTCCCCGAATTTGCCGTCGCCCAGCTCCAGGGCCACGTGCACCCCCTCGGCAGGGTAGCCCAGCTCGATGAGCACCTGCCACAGGGCCAGGGAGTCCTTGCCTCCGCTGACCGCCACCAAGACCCGCTGGCCGAACTCCAGCATGTCGAACTGCTTGATGGCCTTTTCCACCTGCCGCCGGAAGAACACGCCCAAACAGTGGTCGCAAAAGCGGGCGTTGTGGCTGGGCAGCCGGTGCCGCGCCGGTTTCTTGCAGCGCGAGCATTTCATGCCTTCGGTGTTCAAATGAAAATACCCATCTGGCTATGAGGTATAAATATGTAGTATAGTCAATAGAAAATATACCGTCGCTCTCCTGATGTGCCAGCACAAAGAGGGCGTGAGGCATATTAGAATCCCGGGGGGGAAATCATGAAAACTAGTTTAGTTGGGATAGTATTGTCTCTTTTAGTTTCTTTAGTGATACCCATAATGGTTTTTGCTGAGTCTGCACAACCGAAATTTGTAGTAATGCTGGGAAACGGAAGGAAACTAACTGAATCCCAGCTAAAAAAGATGTTGGATAAACATTACCAATGGATTTGGTCTGACAAAAAGAGTGGGGCGCAAGCGAATTTTACAGGTGCTATATTGGAAGATGTTGACCTTACGAGAGCATTTCTAGAAGGAGCCAAATTTAATAACACCTTGTTTAACAGAGTGCTTTTAAAAGGGATATCTTTCCAAGACACAGTTTTTGTAAAATGTAAATTTCAAGACTCTGATTTAAGTGATACGTTCTTCGTAAACTCAAAGTTTGAGGACAGTGTGTTTTCGAACACCAAATTAACAAACGCCTTTTTTAAAAAGGTTACAGCAAATAATTGTAACTATATAATGTGTGATCTCACAATGACTGCATTGAACCAGACGAATTTTAATAAATCGATGTTTCATGAAGTTCTGTGGTATAGAGCGAAGATATCTTCAGCTACGTTTGCCGGAACTGTAATTACAAAAAATAAATTTAAAGAATGTTTTATAGATAGAGGGAATGTCCGCACCCCCGATGATTTAGAATACGAAGTCGACTTCTCAAAAGCATTCTTTGTCGATAATGACTTCGAGGGGACGGCCCTGGACATTATCAATGAAAAAATCCCAAATATAAGTTTTCTGGCAAGTACACATAATCTTGACTTGTTAACCTACCGTTTGTTCCCAGTTTGTCTTATAAAATTGCGCAATCTTGCCTTTTCTAGCGGCTTAAGTACCCAGGAGCGCCAGCTTACGTATGCAATTATGCGAAATGACCGCAAAAAAAATTATGGCCATTTTGAGGGGCTAGTCGCATACGTTATTTTTGAATTGCCTAGCGGCTGGGGCATGAATCCTGGCCGTCCGCTGTCAATAATGCTATTTCTCATACCGTTTTTTGCCGTTGCTTACTGGTTCGCCCTCCGTGGAACCGACGGGGATGGAATCTACCGCGTATGGAGCCCTACACGAATCTTAAAAAAACCTGAGGAGGAAGGCGTTGAACGGCTGGGCGCTGGCAAAGCCTGGCGCAACGCCCTCTACTTCTCCATCCTTTCCGCCTTCCACATCGGCTGGCGCGACCTTAACGTAGGCAACTGGATCTCGCGCATGCAACCCCGCGAGTACACCCTGCGGGCCACTGGCTGGGTGCGCGTGGTCTCTGGCATCCAGTCCCTGATCAGCGTGTATCTTCTGGCCCTGGCGGTGCTCACCTACTTCGGCCGCCCCTTCGGCTAGGCCCTGGCCGCATAAATATTGCCCTGGCGCCTGGCCTCGTTTCTTTCTCTTTTCTTGTCCTCCCAACCACCCCCCGCCGGGGTCGCCTCGGGGCCGGCATCTCCCCGCGCCGCCAAAGCACCTATCCTGCCCACCCACCAAAAATGAAAAGCGGACCTACGTCCGCTTGCCTCCTCCGCGACTCCGCCCCGCCGGCGAGCCATTCTATTTAAGCAACCACTGTTATGCCGGCTCAGGGTGACCCCGACAAAAAACCGCTTTTTCTTTTTTTATTCTTCTCTTTTTCTCTCTTCTCTTTGCTCCAGGCCGGAGACGACACCAGGGAAGATCGCCACGGAGCGGCGGACAAGCTTCCCCTTTCTCCCACCATCCTTGGCCGCCGCTCCTCGCGATGACCTTCTATTTCTGGATGAAAAACCAAGGGCGGGGATAAACCCCGCCCTACATTCTAAATAGGTACTGTTGGGTTTCGCTTCGCTCTACCCAACCTACACTTTTCCTTGCGACCCTACGCCCCGGCTTGCATCTCCACCCTCGGCGCGCTCCATCCCAGCGGCGCGACCGCCACCTGCTCCACCACCCGGGAGCTCTGCTTGCACAAGAGCCCCACCAGGAACTCGATGGCCTTTACCGAGGCGATGGGCGCGTAGGAGTGCACCCAGGCCGCCTGCTCGGCGCAGGTGTCGGCCTGGGCTTCGCCCGAGGCCAGGCGCTCCATGAGCTGGCCGTGATACTCCAGGGTGGCGACCAGGGCGTCCTCCAGGAAGGGCCGCTTGGTCAGATCCACCGCGCCGTTGTGGCTGAGCACCGCCCGGCGCGCGGGCAAAATGGCCAGCTTCTGGATGCTCAGGCAGTAGTCCTGCAACCCCGAGAAGTAGTTGGGCCAGATGATCTCCCGGCCGGGGTCGAAGTAGCCGGCCATGTCGCCCAGGGCCAAGACCTGCTCGCCGCTTTCGTAATAAGAGGTGTGGCAGGCCGAGTGGCCGGGGGTGAGGAGCACGTGCCATTCCACTCCCTGGCCCAGGGCGATGCGCGCCCCTTCCTCCACCACCACGTCCACCGAGAAGTCGTACTCCTCCAGCACCGGCGGCAGCTCGTCGATCACCCCCATGCCCACCAAAATCTTGCTGATCATGCGGTCGGCCGGGAGGAAGCTTTCCAGATGCTTGGGGTGGGCCAGGGCCGCGGCCGCCTTGGGGCTGGCCATGACCTTGAGGTGGGGCCACAGCTTGCGCAGGCGGGGCACCGCGCCGATGTGGTCGGCGTGGGTGTGGGTCAGGGCCATGTAGGCGATGCGCTCGGGCGCGACGCCCAGCATCTTCACCTGCTCGGCGATCAGCTCGGCGGTGCCGCCGGTGCCGCCCTCGATGATCATGCCCTGGTCCCCCAGGGAGAGGTACACCGGGTAAAAGGGTGTGCCCAGCTGGTACAGATGTTCGCTGATCTTGATGGGTGCTGGGATGTCGGTCAACATGGTTCGTTCTCCGGTGTACGTTCGGTTTATGCCGTGCGGGCAAAAGAAAAGGGCCGTGAGCAGCTTGTGCCCACGGCCCTGAAGGTCTATTTCGACCCGATCAGCCCATGGGCGCACCTATAAAGCCGCTAAAGACGAAGTAGCTAAAGAAGGTGCGGGACTGATGGGTTATCATGACTATCCGGTTCGCTCCGAAAGTTCTAGTTTCCCCGAAAGATATGCTCATCCGTTCGGCTTGTCAACGCCTATCTGGGGGGGGTGATGTTGAAGTTGCCGGCAAAGAAGTTGCCTGGGTCGTAGGCCTCCTTCACCCGGCGCAGTCGTTCTAGGTTGCCCTGGTAGGCCGCCTTTAAGGTTTCCTCGCCTTCCTCGGCCATGCCCGGGAAGTTGAGGTAGGCCCCGCCGCTGGACATGCCCTCCAATCTCTTGAACACCCCCCGGGTCCAGTCCAGGTTGGCCTGGTCATCGGCCGGGTCCTCCCAGTTGGACTCCAGGTTCACCAGGCAGGGCTTGCTTCGCTGGGAAAAGGCGGTGGCCGCCGGGTCCACCTCATTCACCGCTCCACCCAGAAACCACAGGTCCAGGGAGGTGAGGGAAGAAGGCCGCCGGGCCGTAGCCGCGACCAGCTCCTCCACCACTTCCCCGCTCAGGCTGTCCAGGTACTGCGCCTTCCAGTAGTAGCGCCGTCCATCCGGGTACTCGCCGTCGAACAGCGACTGCACCCCCAACCAGTCGGTAGCGTGGCTCAGGTCCGCTATGGGTTCGGCGGCCTCCTTCAGGGGCCGCACCGCCTTTTCAGCTCCGGCGGGCGGGCCGTGATACACCCCAAGCACCCAAAGCACGTCCTGGCCCAAAGCCTGGGGCGGCACGCCCTCCTCGGCCGGGGCGGTCCAAAAGCTGGCCAGGACGGCCAGCTCGCGGGGGGCGGATTGCATGTAGCTGCCGATGGCTTCCAGCACGGGCCAGGCCTGGTCCATGGGGTAGAGAACCAAGGCAACGAGGTTGCTTTCGGGTACCGAGGCCAAGCGGTAGGTAAGGGAGGTGACAATGCCGAAGTTGCCTCCCCCGCCCTTGAGGGCCCAGAGCAAGTCCGGGTTCTGGGTGGGGCTGGCGTGGACCAGCCGGCCGTCGGCCAACACCAACTCGGCCCGGAGAAGGTTGTCGCAGGCCAGGCCCCGGTCCCGGCAGAGCCAGCCATAGCCGCCGTGCAGGGTGAGACCCGCGGCCCCGGTTTCAGCCACCACCCCCACCGGCGCGGCCAGGCCGTGGGGCACCGTGGCCTGGTCCAGATCTCCCAAGGTGGCCCCGCCCTGGGCCGTGGCGGTCCGGGCCTCGGGGTCCACTTCGACACTGGTCATCTGACTAAGGTCGATAACCAGCCCCCCGTCGCACACCGCCCTCCCGGCTACGTTGTGCCCGCCCGAGCGCACCGCCACCTTGATCCGCCTCTCCCGGGCGAAGTTCACGCAGGCTTGCACGTCGGCCCCGCCGCCGCAGCGAGCGATGAGCCCGGGCCGTTTGTCGATCATGCCGTTCCAGATGCGCCGGGCCTGCTCGTACTCCGGGTCCTGGGGCGCTATCAGCCGGCCTTGCAGCCGCTTGGCCAGCTCTGCCAGTTCAACGGCGCTCACCCGCGCCGTTTCCCCGCCGCGGGTGCTCAGCTCCAGTTCCCGCTCCATATTCCAGTCTCCCGATGGGCAAATAGGTATATTTTCAGGTTAACCGCGTCCCCCCGGCGAAACAATAACCCCCTCCGGAGGACATCCTTTTATATAAGGAGGGGTCGCAGCTTGCGCAGGCGGGGCATCGCGCCGATGTGGTCGGCGTGGGTGTGGGTCAGGGCCATGTAGGCGATGCGCTCGGGCGCGACGCCCAGCATCTTCACCTGCTCGGCGATCAGCTCGGCGGTGCCGCCGGTGCCGCCCTCGATGATCATGCCCTGGTCCCCCAGGGAGAGGTACACCGGGTAAAAGGGTGTGCCCAGCTGGTACAGATGTTCGCTGATCTTGATGGGTGCTGGGATGTCGGTCAACATGGTTCGTTCTCCGGTGTACGTTCGGTTTATGCCGTGCGGGCAAAAGAAAAGGGCCGTGAGCAGCTTGTGCCCACGGCCCTGAAGGTCTATTTCGACCCGATCAGCTCAAAGTTCCAGTTTCCCGAGAGGTATGCTCAACCACGCCGCGTGTCAAAGTTTTTTTGCGGAGGCGCGGATGCGGGGCCGCGCTCGGAGCGCCGGGCTAGGCTCGCTCCCCGCCCAGCTGCTGCCGGGTCATTTTCAGAAACTCTTCCTGGGCCTTGGTCCGCAAGGTGTCCCGGCGGCGGGCGAATACAATGGTGATGTCTTTCAGATGGGGCGGCAAGGGGACCATTTGCAATGATCCGGCCACCGGGGATTTGCCCACGATGATGCGGGGCATGGCCGACACCCCCATGCCGGCGGCCACGCAGCCCAGCACGCCGTCCCAGGAGCGCAGCTCCATGATGCGGCGGGGCGGGAGGCCTCGCTCATCCAGCCACCTCTGCAAGCGGTCGTTATACAGGCATCCCAGGGAAAAGCACAAAACGGCCATGCAGGCATCGTGGGGGCGGGACAAATCCGCGTCCTGGTGAGCCACCAGCACCAGCTCTTCCTGGAAAACCGGCTCGGCGATGATCTCCGGGTTTACCACGCCTTCGGGAACAAAGACGCCGTCGAGCTTGTAGTCCAAAAGGTCCCTGACCAGCTCATCATCCAACCCGGTGCTCAGCATCACCTCCACTTTGGGATGCTGCCGGTGAAACGCGGCCAGCACCAGGGGCAGACGGGCCGAGGCGATGGAGCCCAGGGAGCCGATGCGCAACGGCCCCTTGGCCTCGCCCTGGTCCCCCACCGCCAGGATCGCCTCCGCTGCCAGCAGCTCGATGTGCCGGGAGTACTCCAGCAAGGTCATCCCGGCGGGAGTCAGGGTCATGCCCCGGGGCCGCCGGTAAAAAAGCTCGGTCCCCAGCTCCTGCTCCAACTGCCGGACGCGGGCGGTGATGTTGGATTGAACGTAGTTGAGCTTTTCCGCCGCCCGGGTGACGCTGCCCAGCTCGGCCACGGCATTGAATATCTTCAGGGTGTTCAGTTCCATGGCCGGAGGCTTTCATCACTAATTGTGAAGGTTTTAGTTGATGCAAATCATTTGAAATAATGATATCCCCGCCCATGTGGAGAGTCAAGCTTTGGCAAACCGGGGGAAAGCCCCGGCTCACATTCAAGTTGCGGCCATGAAGGCGGCGGCAAGTATGGCCGGCGCGATGTTTTTGGGTCCGCCGCGCGCGACAACATTATATATGGGCGGGAGCCGCCCCCTGTTATGCAACAGTCCAATTTCACAAATACGCAGTTTTTGCTTGACATTATTATGACGATACTCCACACTCTCAGATTGCGTGCAGGTAGGCCCCTTCCCCTCAGAGGGAAGGGGTATGCTTTTAACCTTAAGGTAGTGTTTTGGCAGGCGAAACCATGGCCAGCCCCGCTCAGGACGCCTACGAAAGCTTGGCGAAAAACC
Source organism: Desulfarculaceae bacterium (assembly GCA_020444545.1). Classification (NCBI taxonomy): domain Bacteria; kingdom Pseudomonadati; phylum Thermodesulfobacteriota; class Desulfarculia; order Desulfarculales; family Desulfarculaceae; species Desulfarculaceae bacterium. The sequence goes on from JAHLKT010000007.1 coordinate 76,070, forward strand.
TGGACCGCGCCCCCTTGGGCGCTCCCCAGGGCCCGGAGCTCATGGCCATTCTGCGCGAGCTGTTCACCCCGGCCGAGGCCGGGCTGGCCGCGCTTATGCCCTTCCGGCCCAAAAAGGCCGCCAAGCTGGCCGACGAGGCCGGCCTGCCCCAAGACGAGGCCCATGCCCTTTTGGACGCCATGGCCGCCAAGGGGCTGGTCTACCGCCGCCGGGCTCGGCAGGGCAACTACTACAGCCTGCTGCCCATGGCGCCGGGCATGGCCGAGGCCCAGTTTTGGGCCAGCGCGCCGGGCGCGGCCAAGCGCCGCATGGCCGCCTTGTTCGAGGCCTACTACGAGCCCGGGGTGGGCAAGGCCTTCGCCGAGGCGCCCACGCCTTACTCGCGGGTGATCCCCGTGGGGCGGGCGGTGGCCAACAGCCAGGAAATACTGCCTTTGGAGCGGGCCGAGGAGCTCATTCGCCAACACGAGCACCTGGCCCTGACCAACTGCTACTGCCGCGAGCAGGCCCACGAGCTGGGCCAGGGATGCGACGCGCCCCTGGATGTGTGCATGATCTTCGGATCGTTCGCCGAGTTCGCGGTGGAGCAGGGCTGGGCGAGAAAAGCCAGCCAAGATGATCTCCTGGACGCCCTGGAGCGGGCCGAAAAGGCCGGCCTGGTGCACGTGGTTGATAACGTTGCGCAAAACGTAAATTTTTTGTGCAACTGCTGCGGCGATTGCTGCATGTTTTTGCAAACCATCACCCGGCTGAACAAGCTGGGCGGAGTCAGCCAGGCGGCCTATCTGGCCATGGTGGATTCCGAGGCCTGCGTGGCCTGCGGCGAGTGCGAGGCCATCTGCCAAGTGGCCGCGATAATGGTGGACGACGAGACGGCGGAAGTAAACGAGGAGCTTTGCCTGGGTTGCGGCCTGTGTGTCACGGCCTGCCCCAGCGAGGCCATAAACATGAGCCGCCGCCCGGCCCGTCCGGTGCCCGCCCACCATGGGGAGCTTATGGCTTCCATCGCCGCGGCACGAGGCGCAGAATAATAAATGAGGGTGAAGGTTTGACTTTCGCTCTCGGATGCTTAGGTTAACCCTTAGATGACCGCGCCCGGAAAAAGCCAAATCCGGCGCGGCGAGCCTGAACAGAGAAAAGACTCCGTGCGGCTGGCAGCCGAAAGCGTTGGACCGCGCGGGGCCCTGTTGGGAAGAGGTGAATTATCATGGCCGATAGCCGTGAATACAAAGGGTCCGATTTCAGCCTGGACACTCCGGTCACCTATTTTAAGGAGGTCGAGGGACGGGATCTGTTGACCCCGGAGCGCGAACTGGAACTGGGTAAGGCCATCCAGGATGGGCGCGACGCCATATTGAGCAGAGCCCTGGACATCATCAAAAGCGACAAGGACGCCAGCGACAGCTGCGTGCGCATCGAGGCCTGGTTGGCCGACAGCCACAAGTCGCCCATGTCCGTCGAAGACGTGATGGCCGACACCTTCGAGCTGTTGCAGCGGGCCGCCGCCAAAAAGAAGCCGACCAAGAAGCTGGCCAAGACCCTGGAGGAGATCGAGGACGCCCGCCTGCGGGTGGAGATCGCCGTGCAGGAGATGGTGGAGGCCAACCTGCGTCTGGCCGTGTCCATCGCCAAGAAGTACACCTTCCGTGGCCTGAGCTTCGCCGACCTGATTCAGGAAGGCAACATCGGCCTGATGAAGGCGGTGAACCGCTACGACTACAAGACCGGCTACCGCTTCAGCACCTTTGCCTCCTGGTGGATCCGCCAGACCATCAGCCGGGCCATCTACGACCAGGCCCGCACCATCCGGATCCCGATCCACCTCCTGGAGCTCCGCTCCAAGTACTTCCGGGTCTACTACGGCCTGCTGAAGGAGCTGGGCCGCGAGCCTTCCCCCAAGGAAGTGGCCGAGAAGGTGGGCATCGACGAGGGCAAGGTCAAGGAGATCGTGAACCTGACCCTGGACTCCACCAGCCTGGAGACCCCGGTGGGCGAGGACGGCGACGAGCTGGGCGACTTCATCGAGAACAAGGAGGCCGAGAACGCCTTCGAGAAGGTGGGTGAGGGCGAAATGCACATCCACCTGGGCGAGGCCCTGGAGTCCCTGGACGACCGTGAGAAGCGAATCCTGGAGATGCGCTTCGGCCTGGGCGACGAGGACGAGCACACCCTGGAGCAGGTGGGCCAGGTCTTTGGCCTGAGCCGCGAGCGGGTGCGCCAGATCGAGAAAAAGGCCCTGCAGCGCCTGCGTCATCCCCAATGGCGCGCCATCCTGGAGGACCACGTCTAGGCCCCAAAGCCTACTCAGCACACCCCAAGGCCCCGCCGGATTCCGGCGGGGCCTTTCTCTTGCCTATGGCGCGGGCCGCTAGTGGACCGCGATGCTCCGCGACACCCGGTCCAGGTTCTCGGCCATGACCCGGCCCAGCACCGTCTCGCCGCCCAGCTTGCCTTGGATCATCTCCAGGGCGGCCTGGTAATGCTCCCTGGCCTGGGCTGGCTCGCCCTTCATCTCCAGCACGATGCCCAGGTTGTTCATGATCTTGGCCTGGTAGCATTCCAGGCCGATGGCGCGCACCTCGTCGAGGGCGGTGCGCAGCTTGCCCACCGCGCCCTCCAGGTCGCCAGAGTTGCAGGCGTCCATGCCGTTGCGGTGCAGATTGATGATTCGTTTTGCCCTGCAAGCCATGCCCTGAATCCTGCCTCCTTTCGCGCCGCGCGGGGCCTCTAGGCCGCCTCGGCCACGCTGTTGGCCCAGGCCTGGATGTCCTCTTCCGCGTCGTCCGGGTCGCCGTCTATCTTCAGGCCGCTGGCCACCAGTTCGGCCCCCAGCTCCTCGGCCTTCTGCTCGATGGCGTCCACCGCGCCGCAAAAGTGGGTGTAAGAGCTGTCGCCGCAGCCGAAAACGGCCACCTTTTTGTCCTTCAGGCCCAGCCCGTCCATCTTTTCGTAGAACTCAGCGAAGTCCTCTTGCAGCTCGATCTCGTCATCGCCCCAGGTGGAGCTGCCCAGGAGCAAAAGGTCGTAGCCGCCGTTCAGGTCGCCCGGCCTGGCCTCGGCCACGTCCTTGAGGGTGGTCTCCAAGCCGTCGCCGTCCAGGACCCCGGCAATGGCCTGGGCGGCGGATTGGGTGTTGCCGGTGGTGGAGCCGTAAATGATGAGCGCCTTGGCCATGCGTGCTTCTCCTTTGGGTGTGGCCGTATCGCGGCAATAAGTAATACCTAAACAAGTTAATATTGACTAACTAAAGAGATACCCGATTGCGCCCCTAATGCAAATAAAAAATTAATTGTCTCGTTATTTCATCTGGTTGCCCTGGGAAAGGGCAAATAAAAAGGCGCCCGGGTTTCCCCGGACGCCCCGATTGTCTCTAGGCCAGGCCGCTTACTTGCCCGCGGGCTTGAGCCCCTTCTTGCGGTAGTCGATGGCCTTGTTCAGGTCGAAGCCGTTCTTCTTCCAGTTGGCCGCCTCGGGCGGGTCGAAGCCCTGGGCCTGCCAGGCCTTGGCCTCGTTGGTGGAGAAGCCCAGGCCGTTCCATTGCTTGGCGTCCAGGGGCCCGAAACCGGCCTTGTGCCAAGCCTGGGCCAGCTGCGGGTCCGCGAAACCGTTGTCGCTCCACTGCTTGGCCTGGTGGGCGTTGAAGCCGGTGGCCGCGATCCAGGCCTGGGTCTGTTGCAGGCTGAAGCCGCCCTTTTTCCACACCGCCGCGTCCTGGGGGCTGAAGCGGGCCAGGCGCCAGTCGCGGGCCTCGCCCGGGCCGAAGCCGGCCTTGTACCAGGCCGCGATGTCCGGGCCGTCGGTGAACCCGGCGTTGGTCCAGGCCTTGGACTGGGCCGGGCTGATGCCCACCCCGCGCAGGGCGTTAGCGTACTCCGGCGAGGCGCCCACCGCCTGCCAGGCTCCCTTGTCGGTTTCGGAGAAACCATCCCAACTGCCGGTGGTGGCGCAGGCGGCCAAAAAGGCCAGGCACAGGGCCGTCACCAGCAACAGGCTTTTATGCATCCCCAACTTGTCCTCCTTGCTTATGGCTTTCCGAATTCTCAATAGCTGCAAACCAGCTCCACCACGGCCTCCCCGGGCCAGGGCTCGCTCCCGGCTTCCATGATAACCGAAAAGGTGGTGTCGCCGAAGTAACCGGTATGGAGGGTCATGTCCAGGGGGTCGCCCGCCTTCTGGTTCTTGAACTCCACCTTGCTGCCCTCGCTGGTGGTCACCTTGCCGGAGTACTGGTTGGCCGGCCCCACCACCCGGGCGGTGCAGTTGAGGGTGTAGCCGAAGCAATAGGCGCTGGCGGTGTCTTTGCCCTTGCCCGCGTTCATGGGCAGGCGGAAGCGCACCTTCTTTTGCGAGCCCAAGGCCTGTTTGCTCTGCGCCTGGTCCGGGATGCCCTGGGCCTGGCGTTGAGCGTGGATGTCGTCGGCCAGGGCCTTGGTGGCCTCGTGCAAATGTCCCACCGGTTCGTTGCCGGCGGCCCGGGCCGCGCCGCCCGCCATGAGAGCCAAGGCCAGAATCGCAAGCCAGATAACCCCTCGTTTCATGCTCCCTCCTCCTTCCATGCCGATAGACCTATTTAATATATCCAATCGGGCCTCCGACACAATCCCCAAGCTAAAGCCGCAAGCCTTTACTATCCCCCCCCGCTTGAGTATGCTTGGGGCCACACTGGTTCAATCGGCGAGGAAGATCAATGAGCCCCCGTGTGGATAACATCCTGGAGCTGGTGGGCGGCACCCCCCTGGTGCGCATCAACCGGCTCAACCACAACCCCGGCGTGACCGTCTACGCCAAGCTGGAGTTCATGAACCCCGGCGGTTCGGTGAAGGACCGCCCGGCGCTCAACATGATCGAAGAGGCCGAGCGGCGCGGCGAGCTGACCAAGGACAAGGTCCTTCTGGAGGCCACCAGCGGCAACACCGGCATCGGCCTGGCCATGGCCTGCGCGGTCAAGGGCTACAAGATGCTCTTCACCATGGCCGAGTCCGCCTCTTTGGAGCGGCGCAAGATTCTCAAGGCCTACGGCGCGGAGATACTGCTCACCCCGGCCCACATGTCCACCGACGGGGCCATCGAGGAGGCCTACCGCCTGGCCCGCGAGGAGCCGGAGCGCTACTTCCTGGTGGACCAGTTCAACAACGACGACAACTGGCGGGCCCACGCCGCCGAAGGCTCCACGGCCGACGAGATCTACGCCGACACCGAGGGCAAGGTGGACCTGGTGGTTTCCACCCTGGGCACCTCGGGCACGGTGATGGGCCTCACCCGACGCTTTCATCAGATAGACCCCAAGGTCAAGGTGGTGGCGGTGGAGCCCTACCAGGGCCACAAGATTCAGGGCCTCAAGAACATGAAGGAGTCCTACGCCCCGGGCATCTTCGCCCCCGGCGAGGTGGACATCCTGGTCAACGTGGACGACGACAGCGCCTACGAGATGAGCCGCCGCCTGGCCCGCGAGGAAGGCATCTTCGTGGGCATGAGCGCGGGCGCGGCCATGAAAGTGGCCCTGGACCAGGCCGCCACCCTGCCCGACGGCTCGGTGGTGGTGGCCCTTTTGCCCGACGGCGGCGAGCGCTATTTGTCCACCCCCCTGTTCAGCAGCGAAAAGGTGCCCATCCCGCTGAGGTTCTACAACACCCTCAGCCGCGAGGTGGAGGATCTGGTCCCCACCCAGCCCGGCCGGGTGGGCATCTACGCCTGCGGCCCCTCCCTGGACGGCCCGCCGGATTTGGGCCTGGGCCGCCGCATGATCTTCGCGGACCTGGTGCGCCGCTATCTGGAGTTTAGGGGCTTCGAGGTCAAGCTGGTGATAAACATCGCCGACGTGGACGACCGCACCATCAACCAGTGCCTCAAGGAAGGGGCGGACTGGAAACAGTTCACCGCCAAGTGGGAGCGCGTGTTCTTCGAGGACATGGCCGCCCTGGGCATGCGGCCCGCCCTGGACTACCCCAAGGCCTCCGAGCACATTAGCGAGATGGTGGACACCGCCCGCGACCTGTTGGACAAGGGCCTGGCCTACGAGAAACTCAGAAGCATCTACTTCAACATCAGCCGCTTCGAGAAATACGGCAAGCTTTCGGGGGTGGACATCGCGGCCACCCAGTGCGACAAGCACACGGACTACGACTATTACGAGAAGGACAACCCGCGCGACTTCACCATCTTCAAGCGGGCCTCCCTGGCCGATCTGAAGGCGGGCATCTACTGGCAGACCCCCTGGGGCAACGTGCGCCCGGGCTGGCATGTGGAGTGCGCCACCATGTCCTCCAAGCACCTGGGCCAGCCCTTTGACATCCACCTGGCCTCCACGGATTTGATCTTCCCCCACGGCGAGAACGAGATCGCCGTGGCCGAGGGCCTGACCGGCAAGCCCCTGGCCAACCTTTGGATGCACTCCGAGGTGGTCATGGTCGAGGGCAAGAAGGCCTCGCGGGTGGTGGGCAACGACGTGACCATCCGCGAGATCCTGGACCAGGGCTACAGTCCGGCCGCGGTGCGCTTCTGGCTTTTGGGCCAGCACTACCGCCGCCCGCTGACCTACGACCAGGAGCAGCTGGACCAGGCGGCCAAGTCGGTGGAGCGTATCAACGACTTCGTGGCGCGGCTGAGCTTCATCAGCCCCTGCTCCCACGCCCCGGACCTGGACCAGTATCTCTACGAGCTCAAGAGCGGCATCCAGGAGGCCATGGACAATGACCTCAACGTGCCCAAGGCCATGGGACATCTCTTCACCTTCATCCGGCGCATTAACCGCCTGATGAACAGTCAGCAGATGGACGCCTCCCAGGTGGAGAAGGTGCTGGGCTTTTTGGAGCAGGCCAACCAGGTGCTGGGCATCATCGACCTGGAGCGCCCGGCCCGCGACCCCGAGATCGACGAGCTGCTCACCCGCCGCCAGGCCGCCCGCGCCTCGGGCGACTTCGCCCTGGCCGACCAGCTCCGCGAAGAACTGGCCCAGCGCGGCATACAGGTTATCGATACGCCCAGCGGCTCCCGCTGGTGCCGCATGTAGCTCGGCGGCCGATTGCTGGCTGCGGCGCGTGTTTCGCGTTTTGACTCCCTCGACGTATTGACCACATACGCCTCGGCCGCCAAAACGCTGCAACTGCGCGCCTCGCCGACGCACTCAACCGCCTCGCCTCTTGCAGGCGGGGCTGTCTTGCTCGGGCGTTAATCGGAGCTCCCCAGCGCTCCGGCAGTTCAGTCTTTTTTTCTTCCTATCTCTTCTCCCCCACCACCCCCCGCCGGGGTCGCCAAGGGGCCGGCATCTCCCCGCCCTGTGCAGGCCTGCTTCCAACCAGCCTCGCTAATATTCCTCGCCCGCAACTCCGCTTGCCCTACTCAGCGACCACGCCCCGCCAGCGAGCGCCTCTCGTTTTCCCCAGCCCTTATGCCGGCCCCGAGTGACCCCGACAAAAAAACGCTTTTTCCTTTTCTTTTTCCCTCCTCTTTTCTTCTCGCCCGCCACGCCCCGCCAGCGAGCGCCTCTCGTTTTCCCCAGCTCTTATGCCGGCCCCGCGCGACCCCGGTAAAAAACGCTTTTTCTTTTTCTTTTCTTCCTCTCTTTTCTTTGCTGCAAGCCGGAGACAACACCAACGAAGATCGCCACGGAGCGGCGGAAGACCTCTCCCTTTTCTCCCGCCGCCCGTTACCGCCGCTCCTCGCGATGACTTTCTGATTTCTGTAATTAAGAAAGCAAAAATGGAGTTTCGTGTCGGCCCTCCGGCACGCGAGAGTCTCTCGGGCGGGGATAAACCCCGCCCCTACATCGGCCCGCCTTTGCCCCAGCGGTTCGTTGCTTCTCTTTTCCCCCACCACCCCCCGCCGGGGTCGCCAAGGGGCCGGCGTCTCCTCGCCCCGCCCCAACGCCCCTCCCGCCGACCCGCCAAAAATAAAAGCAAGCGCAACTCCGCTTGCCTCTCTCCGACCGCGCCCCGCCAGCGAGCGCTCCTCATTTGCCCCATCCCTTATGCCGGCCCCGAGTGACCCCGACAAAAAAAACGCCTTTTCCTTTTCTTTTTCCCTCCTCTTTTCTTCTCGCCCTCCGCGCCCCGCCAGCGAGCGCCTCTCGTTTTCCCCAGCCCTTATGCCGGCCCCGAGTGACCCCGACAAAAAACGCTTTTCTTTTTCTTTTCTTTTCTCTTCTCCTCTTCTCCTCTCCTCTCCCTTCCCCCTTCTTCCCCCTCCCGCCAAACTCCTTGCCTCTTCCCGCCCCACGGGCGAATATAGATCAATGCTCCCCTCATGCCCGGAGAGTGCCTCATGGCCGACAAAATAGCGAGACAAGCCTTGCTGCGCGCGGTGGAGGGCCTGGCCCCTTACCCGGCGATGCTCATGCCCACCCAGGGCGGCTGGGAGGTGGTCTTTCCCAACCTGGCCCGCCTCACCGCTTGGGGCCCCAACAAGGATATGGCCTGCCACAACGGCGAGGAGGCCCTCACCCTGACCCTGGGCCAGATGATCGCCGCCGGCGACGAGCCGCCGCGCCCCAGCGACCCCGAGCGCCTGGTGCCCGACGAGGAGGAGCCCCCCGGCTCCGAGCTGATCATGCTGGAGCCCGACAAGGCGGTGCTGCGCGCCCGCCTGGGCCTCACCCAAAAGGAAAAGGGCAGCCCCCTGGGCAGCACCCTGGGCCGCCTGGGTCGCAAATAGGTCCGCGCCCAGGGCCACCCGCGACGAAAAGAGGAAAACATGAAGGCGTTCAAGTTGCTCACTTTGGCGGTTATGCTGGGCGCGGCCCTGTGCCTGGCCGCCCCGGCCTCGGCCTACACCGTGTACAACCAGGTGGCCTATCAGGCCTGCATCATCGACGGGGGGCACCCGGAAAATTGCGCCTTCACCGTGGACCCCAAAGGCAAGTTCAAGGCCTGGGACTCCGCCCCCTTGGTGGTGTGGTTCAACTACAACACCAAGCCCGGGGTCTGCTACCTGAGCCAGCAGTACGTGCGCTTAATCCGCAGCGGCTCGGCCAAGATGTACGCGGACAGGGTGGAGGTCTACGACAAGGACGGCAAGCTGCGCCAGACGGTGGGCATGCGGCTCCAGACCTGCGGCCAACGCACCCCGGGCAAGTAATTCGCCCAGCATCCATGCGGCCTGCCGGTGGCCACTCATTTCAGCCCGTATTTATGCGGGATAAAATCAGCAATGATAATGGCCAGTATTTATGCGACCTGCGTAGCAGACCCCCAGCCGCGCGGCCAGATGCTTGAGAGCAAGGCAATCTCCGGGGGTTTTCCATCTTCGGCGAAAAACGAAGTTGCAGGGATTTGGCGAGCGAGGCGTATGCCGCAATACGTCGAGCGAGATAAATCGCGAAACGAGTTTTGCAGCCAGGATGGGGAGCCCTCGCGCCTCACCACTTAGTCTGCTTGGGCCCCGACCATTTTCTCAGCAACAGATACATGGCCCCGGTGCCGCCGTCTATCCCTTGCGCGGTGCAAAAGGCCAGCACCGAGCGCTTGAAGCGCTTGGTCTTGAGCGTCGCGGCCAGGGCTTCCTTCAAGACCGGCACCCCGCCCGGCGAGCCCTTACCCTTGCCGTGCACGATGAGTACGTGCCTTAGGCCCCGCGCCACCGCGCCCGCGATGAAGTCGGCGGTCTCGCTCTCGGCCTGCTCCAGGCTCAGGCCGTGCAGATCGATGTGGTCCTGGATGGGGAAGGCCCCGGCGGCCAGACGCGCCATCAGCTCCGGCCCCACCCCGGCCTGGGCCCCGCGCACGTACTGGTCGCTCATGCGCAAATCGAAATCTCCCGCCCCGCTCACCAGCTCGGCCAGGTGGGCCATCACCTCCAGCTCCTCGTCCACCGCCTCGTCGATCAAGGCCGGGTTGGGCGGTGCGTCCTTGGGCTTGGGGCCGCGCTTCATGCGGTTCACGTCCCGCATGGCGTTGGCGAACATCGCGCCCTCGTCCTCGGCCGGGCGCTTGGGCTCCGGTTTCGGAGCCGGGGCGGCCTGGGGCTTCGCGCTTTTTTTCAGCACCTTGCCCAGCCCGGCGAAGGGCGCATTAAACCCCGTGTCCTTGGGCTTGGGCGGGGCCGCGTCCTTGCGTTTTTTCTTTTTGGCCATGCCTCAACTATAGAGCCTCCTCGCCCCCAACGCCAAACCGCCCCCGAAGTTGCTATAATGGCCTGCCTGCTCAGCACTCCTTTGGGGGGAGTTTCGCCATGCATGATATCGCCGGGAAAGACCTGGCCGGCTTGCCGCCGGTAAGCCAAGAGCCCTGGGTGCCCTTGCCCTCGCACAAGTGGACCGAGCCCGAGCGTTGGGTTTGGGAGCAGGTGCGAACGGGGCGAGAGGCGAATTTCAACCAGCGCTACGGCAAGGAACTTGACCCCAAGGATGAGTCGCTTTGGGCTGAGGAGGAAAAAGAACGGAGGACGCTGCGGCCGGATTTCCTGCGCACCATTTTGCTGTGCGAGCCATGGCGGGGACTGATCACGCATGTGGGGGTGCGGATTTTCGGGGCGTTTTTTGAGGGCGATATTGACCTGGGCCAGGCCGAAGTTGCTTGCGAGCTTTGGCTGGAGCAGTCGCGTTTTGAAGGCGGCTTGTCCGGGTGGGCGGCCCGCTTTAAATTCAACTTCAGTTTAGAAGGATCGGCGCTAGCCAAAGAACTGCATATGGATCGGGCCGTAATCACGGACAATCTCTCCCTTCGCCAGGGCCGCTTCGCCTCCGCCCGCCTCCATGGCGTGCAGGTGGGCGGGCAGCTTTCCATGACCGGCGCAGAGTTCAGCGGCGAGCTGGCTATGGATGGGGCCGAGATCAATGGCAGCCTTTTCCTGGGCAAAGGCCGCTTCGCCTCCGCTAACCTACGTGGTGTTCAAGTGGGCGGGTTAGTATCCATGGAGGAAGCGAAGTTTAGCGGCGATTTGGGCATGGACCGCGCTGTAATCAAAGGCGGCCTTTTTCTTCGCCGAGGCCGCTTCTCCTCAACCCGTTTGCTAGGTGTTCAAGTGGGCGGACAGCTTACCATGATCGGTGCGGAGGTTACTGGCACCCTGGCCATGGATCGCGCTGTAATCAAAGGCAGCCTTTTCCTGAGCCAAGGCCGGTTCGCCTCTGCCTACCTAATAGGCGTGTCTGTGGGCGGACAAGTCGGAATGGAGGAGGCGAAATTTTTAGGTGAAGTTAATCTCAAGGAAGCAATATTAGGGAGTTCAATGTATGCAGATGACATAGTTATTAAAGAAGAACTAACAATGGATTCTGCCCACATCAAAGGGGATTTTGCCTTGCGTAAAGCTCGCCTTACATCCGCCCATTTATTTGGCTTGCGAGTGGACGGAGACCTTAGTGTAAACCACGCTCGTTTTAGTGGTGAACTCGGCATGGATGCTTCTGAAATTGGAGACAGTTTTTCACTTCGCAATGGGCGTTTCGATTCTGTACGTCTACCCGGTGTGCGTGTTGGTTTACAAATAGATATGTCGGGCGCAGGATTCTTGGGGCCGGTTAATTGCGAGGGTTTGCGTGCGGCCTCAAATTTCATTATGCTCAGAGTTCGGTTTTTCGATGAGTTGCACTTGCACCTTTGCCGAGTTGGTGGCTCTTTGTCTTTAGCCGGTTGCCACTTGAACAAAGTGAGCCTATCCCAGGCCAAAATAACTAGCGATTTGGTCCTTTCCCATCCTGACCAAATGAAGTCGATCTCTTGGTACAACGGCTCTATAGACCTACGGGAAACTTCGGTTGGTTCGGTGCTTGATGGTCAGGAAGATTGGCCAGAATCTCTACGTTTAGATGGCTTTCGTTATAATAGCGTGGGTTCGCTAGAAACTATTAAAGAACAAAACGAGCGATCTCGAAATTCACAAAAATTCACCACCGCCTCCGACCGCTCTGCCTCCTGGTACGTGGGCTGGCTAGGAAAGCAAAAAGACTTTTCCATGGATCCCTACCAGCAATGCGCCAAGTTTTTGCGTGAGTCAGGACAGCCCGACAAGGCCAACGAGGTCATGTACGCCGGGATGGAGAGGGAGCGACGGCGTATGGACAAGTGGTCCCTGGCACGAGCAGGGCGTAATCTACTCAAATGGACCATTGGTTATGGCCTGGGCTATCGATATTTTGCGGCCTTGATCTGGGCGATTCTTTTCCTCGGCATTGGTGCCGTAGTTTGCGGCGCGGCTGGCGGCGGCCCACATGGGGCGCTGTTCTGCCTTGGCTTCAGCCTGGATAACATGCTGCCTCTCATTGATCTGAGGCCCGAGCATGAAGCAATGAGCAAGGCACTCGTCGGGTCCGGCAAGTTCTACTTTCTGTTTGTCCAGCAATTGGTGGGCTGGGTGCTGGTGGTTTGTGTCGCCGCCGGCCTGGCTGGCGTGGGCAAGTTCGGCGGGCGCGACTAGCTTCGGGGCATCCCACCCTCGACATCCCCGCGCGCCTCGGCTACATTGAAGGCCCGAGACTTGAACCACCAGCGAGGAGCGAGACATGGCCCGGGTGGACGATTATCAGAAGAGCTTTGACCTGGCCGTTGAGGAGCTGGCCGGCCGCGACTGGAAAGTGGTGGCCGATCTGGCCGGGGCCGCGCCCGCGGACGACGGCTCATACTTGGAGCTGAACTACTTCGGCCGCCCGGTGCGGGTCACCGCCCCGCCGGTCACCGTGACCGCCCTGGACGAGGGCCCGGAGATCCCCCTGGCCGAGCAGGCCCTGATCCTGCACTACCTGGTCAACGCGGACGGCACCCCCATCAGCGGCAAGTGGATCACCTACCGCGAGGTGGAGGCGGGCGAGTTCTACTGGTCGGCCTTCGTCAAGCGCGCCAAAGCCCCGCTGGTGGGCTTCTTCGGCGAGCGCCCCGCCTTCCTCACCGAGCTGGCCCCCCTGGTGGGCGGCGAGGGCGAGGGCGAGACCGGCGACGTGTCGGTGATCGTGCGGGCCTTCCCCAATGTACCCATCATGCTGGTGCTCTGGGCCGGGGACGACGAGTTCCCGCCCGACGGCAACCTGCTCTTCGACGACAGCATCGGTCACTACCTTTCCACCGAGGACATCGCGCTCACCGCCGGGATGCCCATATATAAGATGATGGCCCTTTCGCGGCCAAAAGGCTCTTAGCCTTCCCGGCCGGTTTTATGCCATACTCTGGCGCAGGGGTTTAATCTCCCGCCTCACGGAATGGTCTTCAGCTTGGCGGGTGGCGGGAGGCGCCGCCTGCCCGGCTTCGGCGATAGAGCCAAGCCAGGCTGACTCTTGGCTGCCCGGGGGTCATGACCATTCGCCTCAAGCTCATGCCTGCCCTTGTCTGGCTGGCGGTCTGCGCCGCCCTGGCCACGGGGGGGCTCTATTACTGGTCCGTGGCCCGCGCCGACCGGGCCGCGCGCCTGGCCGGGGTGGCAGCCTCCCTGGACCCGGCCCGCCGGGGCCTCCTGCTGCTGGACTCCCGCCGCGATCCCTCCCTGCCCGCCCGCTTGCTTTATGAACCCATAGCCCTGGCCCGGGACGGCGGCCTCAAGGCCCACTTCCCTCAACGCGCTTACTTCCGCCTGGCTCTGCTGGGCGGTTTTCTTTTGGACCAACCCCAAACCCTGTGGCTGGAGGTGGCCTCGGACGACGGCCTCCGGGTGCGCCTCGACGGCCGCCGGGTGTACGACGCCTGGCGCCTGCATACGCTGCTCAAGGAGCGGGTGCGCCTGGAGCTGGGCGCGGGTCCGCATGTCATCGAGGCCGACTACTTCCAGGCGCGGGGCCCGGCGGCGCTTTCCCTGCGCCTGGTGGGGACGGACGGCGCGGCCATTGCCCTGCATCCGCCCGCGCCCGGCTGGCGGCCCGCAGCCTGGCAGGCCCTGGCCTTCGCCGAAAAGGAGCAGCGCTTCCGCGCCCTGGCCCTTTTCGGCCTGGCCCTGCTGTGGCTTTTGGCCGGGGCGGCCTGGGTCTTCACCGGGCCGCTGCCCGCGTGGCTCCGCGCCCTGGCCCCGCCCGAGCGATCCCGCCCCCCGCCGCCCGCGCCCCAGCCCCGCGACTGGCTCATCCCCGGCGCCGTGTTCGCGGCCTTCGCGCTGATGGTCCTGGCGGCCATGGCCTGGCAAGGGGCCGAGCTGCCCCGCACCATTCTCTTGGGCAAGTGGGACGAGTCCTGGTACCGCCGCATCATGATGCGCGGCTACTACCTGGACCTGGCCTTTCCCCTGTACATGAAGGGTTCCATCTCCTGGTTCCCCCTGTTCTCCTGGCTGGCCCGGCCGCTGTTCTGGCTGGGGGTGCATCCCTGGTGGGCCACCCTGATCACCGCCTGGCTGGCCGCCCTGGCCGCCTTCCATGTGCTCTACCGCCTGGCGCTGCGCCTCTTCGGCCGGGGCGCGGCGGCGTGGTCCCTGGTCTTTTTGGCCGCCTACCCCTGCTCCTTCTATCTGCTGGTGGGCTATCCCTATGGCGTGGTGCTCTTGGTGGGCGCGGCCTATTTCCGGTGTCTGCTTAGTGGCCGGACTTGGTGGGCGGTTCTCCTGGGGGTCATGGCCGGGCTCGCCTATCCCCTGGCCGTGGCGGTGGCCATCCTGCCCCTGTTTGTCTACCTTCCCCGCGCCCTCCGGGCCGACGACCCCTGGCCCGCGCTCCGGGCTCTGATGCTCACCGCGGCCGCGCCCGCGCTGGGGATGGCGCTCTTGTTCGCCCACCATTGGTGGGCCTTTGGCGATTTCCTGGCCTACTTCGACTCCCAGATCGGCTGGGGCCGCCGGGCGGACTGGCCCTGGGCGCCCATCTACCGCCACCTGGCCGGGGCCTCCTGGCGCGATCACCTCAATCTGGCCCTGCTCCTCTGGCTGGGCGGGGTGGCCGCCTTCGCCCACCGCTTCGTGCCCGCCCTGTGGGGCCTGCTGGGCGCGGCGTTCGTGCTCAACCACGCCACGGGCAGCCTGCTCTCCAACTTCCGGCAATACCTGGCCGCCTGGCCCTGGTTTTTGCTCCTGGGCTCCTCGCCCCGCCCGGCCTGGATCAAGGCCGTTTGGACCCTCGGGATGCTTTGGCTGTTCTGGAGCCAATATCTCCCCGCCTGGCTGGCCCGCCGTCTCATGTAAACCCGCGCCCGGCTTGCAATCGCCGCCAAAGGACCTACATTATTAGATAGCGTCGATTCCGGCGCTGTTTTATGTCTGGACGAGGAGCGCGGCATGACTCATGATCACGGCGGCGACGGCTGCTCCTGCGGATGCGGCTGCGGCGAAACCCTCACCGTGGGCCAGGCCGAGGCCCAACGCTGGCGCGAGGCCCCGGACGAGACGGTGGTCTGCCCCTGCGCCGGGGTGGACAAGGCCGCGGTGCTCAAAGCCATCGCCCAGGGCGGCTACACCGCGCCCCTGGTCAAGGCCATGACCGGCGTGGGCCGCGAGCCCGGCTGCCGCCAGCGCCGCCAATGCGAAGCCGACCTGGAGATCCTGGTGGCGCTCTACGCCGGGGCCAACTGTTGAACTGATTTTCCACCCGAACCGAGGTGACTAATGAAGATAGCGGTAAGCGGTAAAGGCGGGGTGGGCAAGACCACCTTCTCGGCCATGCTGGCCCGGGCCCTGGCGGCCAAGGGCCTCAACGTTCTGGCCGTGGACGCCGATCCCGACGCCAACCTGGGCCAGGCCCTGGGCTTCCCGGACTACGACAAGCTGGTGCCGGTCAGCGAGATGAAGCAGCTCATCGCCGAGCGCACCGACAGCGACGGCGAGAACTGGGGCACCTACTTCAAGCTCAACCCCACGGTAACCGACCTGCCCGACAAGCTCTCGGTGGAGCACGACGGGGTGCGCCTGATGGTCATGGGCACGGTGAAAAAGGGCGGCGGCGGCTGCATCTGCCCGGCTTCCTCCATGCTCAAGGCGCTCATGGCCCATCTGGTGCTCTTGCGCAAAGAGGTCCTGATCCTGGACATGGAAGCGGGCCTGGAGCACTTGGGCCGGGGCACCAGCCAAGGGGTGGACTTCTTGGTGGTGGTGGTGGAGCCTGGCCGCCGCTCGGTGGACACGGCAGAGCACATCCGCCAGCTGGCCGGGGATATCGGCCTGACCAAGGTCCTGATCGTGGGCAACAAGATCCGCTCGGAAAAGGACGAGGCCTATCTCAAGAAGACCCTCAAGGACTTCGATTTCCTGGGCTTTATGTACTACGACGAGGACATCATCGAGGCGGACATGGAGGCCAAGTGCCCCACCGATGTGTCGGTGAAGGCCAAGGAGACCATGGCCGGGATGGCCGATAGCCTCTTGGCCCGCTACGAAGCTAAATAGTTACGGGCAGGCCGCCCGTGGCTGGCTGCAAGGCGCGCTTCACGATTCGCCGCCCTCGACGTACCAGAAAGTACGCCTCGGTCGCCGAATCGCTCCAGCATCGCCTTTCGCCGACGCCACGGACGGCCTTTGGTTGTTTGCTGCTCCTGCCCGAGCCCTGAAAGGATTCCCCTGCCTATAACTTGTTAGGTGTCCGGCAAAAAATATGGAGTGGGGGGTGTGAAAAAAACGCTTGGATTGGTGTTGGCCGTCCTGGCCGTCGTCTGCTTGCTTCTGATCGTCGGTGCCACGGTAGTAAAGCCGTTGATATTTACCTGGGGCTCCTCTGACAAGGAGCTGACCATGCCGATGCCCGGTGACCACCGGGCGCCATTTATCAGTTCAACCCGCGCTATCACCATCAATGCCCCGATTGCGCGGGTTTGGGAATGGCTGATTCAATTGGGCGCGGATCGAGGCGGTTTTTACAGCTACTGGTTTGTTGAACACTCGTTGGGATACAAATACCGGGCGCAAGACAGGGTCGAAGCGCAATTCAAGGATATGAAGGTCGGCCGGGTTGTCCCGACATCGTTAAATGAGCCTAACACGGTGATTAAATATAGCTTTCAAGTCGTGGAGGTGGATCCGGGAAGATATTTTGTCCTGAGTAACTGGGGGTGTTTTTTACTGCGGGAAATAAATCCCCAACAAACCCGGCTGGTGATTAGGACTCATGGGCGGCCTCTGGCGACTTGGTCGGATAAGCTGCGCTATTTTTTCGAGATGCCCCTGCATTACATCATGGAAAGACGCATGCTGATGGGCATCAAGGCCCGGGCGGAAGCCGGAGCGGGCGAGCCCTTCTCTTCAACCACGGATATCCTGTGGTTCGTGGGCATCTGTTTGTCGCCGATCGGCATTCTCGTAATGCTGCTGGTCAGCACGCGCCTGAGCGTCAGATTATTCGCCGGGTTATACAGTCTTGTCTGGTTGTGGGTCTTTTTCATCCTCGATCCGATTCCGATCTACGGTTGGCTCCTGTGCCTGATAATAGCCATCCACCTTGCCTGGCTGTTTAAAACACGTGCTCGGAGCGCGCCAAGGTAAGCCTGCATTTTTTTAGGATGGCCCTCCGCCCCTTGACGGGGGGCTGGTTTTTTGGGGCGGCCTGGGCTATAAATACAAATATAACCGCCGGTTACTCTACAAAATTGTAGGCTGCGAGCCATGCCCGATACCGAGTACATCTTCGTCTACGGCACCCTGATGCGCCCCTTCCCGGCCCAGGCCCGCCTGGGGGTGGAGCATATGCTCGAATATATCGGCCCGGACGCGGTGTCCGGCCTGCTCTACGACCTGGGGGCCTACCCCGGCCTCAAGCCCGGCCCGGGCCTGGTGCAGGGCCAGGTGTTTCGCATCCTCAACACGCAAGTGGTCGATATTCTGGACGGCTTCGAGGTGTGCCTCCCCGGGTGCCCCAGCGAGTCGGAGTATTTACGCGAACTTTATCCCCTGGCCGGGGGCGGGGGGCAAGCCTGGGTCTACGTGTTCAACCGCCCGGTGGACGGCCTGACCCTGATCCCCGGCGGCGACTGGGCCGCCCATCAGGCCCGGAAAGGCGCCGACCCCACCCCTTGGGATGACTTTTTCACCTCCCGCGAAGTACAATAGGGCCTCATCGTTCCCCGAGGCTCGCATGATCAAAAAAATCTTGCTCTCATTGCTGGCGTTGGTGTTGGCCCTGGCCCTGACCTGGGCTGTGTTGGGCTGGCTTAATGTGTCCGTGCCCGCCGGTTTCCTGCGCGCCATGGTGGAAGAGGACCTAAACCAGGACCTGGCCCCCTACCGCATCGCCTTCAAGGGCCCCCTCACCATAACCCCCGCCTGGGGCCTGGACCTCCAGGCCGAGGACATCGAGCTGAGCGACCCCCGCGTGAGCGGCGGCCACGTGCTCACCCGGGTAAAGCGCCTGGACCTCTACCTGAAGCTGGGCCCATTGATCCACGGCGATGTGGACCTGGAGCGCATCCGGGCCCACCAGCTCAGGCTGTCGGTGGCCCCCGGCGGCCGGGGGCTCACCTTCCCCCTGGTGGAGGGGCACATACTCATCAGCCAAAGGCGCTACCGCCTAAACGACATGCTCATCGAGCTGGGCGAGAGCCGCCTCACCGGCTCGGCCAGCCTCACCGACGGCAAGCCGCCCCGCCTGGAGGTGTTCCTGGATTCGCCCCGCACCGACCTGGAGGACGTGTACATGGTGGCCGGCCTGGGGCGGCCCACCGGGGCGGTGGCCGTGGCCCACTCCCGGGGCCAGCTCCTGGAAGGCATCGACCGGGGGGTGCGCGCCGCTTTCGGGGCCATCGAGGGCAAGCTGGTGATCAAGGCGCGGGAGCTGCGCCTCCGGGGGGCCAACCTGGGCCGGGCCCATGTGGAGCTGAAGCTGGAGGGCAATCGCCTCACCTTGGACCCGGTGCTCATCGAGATGCCCAAGGGCAGCATCCGGCTCAGCGACGAGGTGGTGATGCGCGGCTCGGACCTGGCCTCGGAGCTCAACCTGACGGTGCGCAACCTCAACTATGCCATGCTGGCCCGCCATGCCGGCGGCCCGGCGGCCAAGGGCGGCCGCCTCTCGCTGCGCATCTCGCTCTCAGCCGCCGCGCCCACCATGCGCCAGTTCATGGCCCACGCCGAGGGCCTGGTGCAGGTGGGCATCTGGCCCGACGACCTGCAAGAGGACGCCACCTCCCTGTGGGCGGCCAACCTGGTCTTTTCGCTCTTGCGCTCGTTGGTCATGAAGTACGAGTCCAAGGTCAACTGCGCCATCGCCGACATGGTAATGCGCAAAGGGGTGCTCACCCAGCGCAAGCTGATCATCGACACCAGCAAGGTCCGGGTCAGCGGCGAGGCCAAGATAAACTTCGTCAACCGCACCGTCGACCTGGACCTGAGCCCCCGGGCCAAGACCCCCCAGTTCTTCAGCCTGGAGACGCCCATCAGGATTCAGGGCACCTTCGAGGACTTCTCGGCCGGGGTGGCCCCGGGCGGGCTGGTGGGCTCGGTGATCCAGTTCGCCACCAGCCCCATCTTCGCCCCGCTGCGGCGGCTGTTCGGCGACACCCTGCCCGAGGAGGGCAAGGACGTTTGCCTGACCCCCGAGACCTGGCCGCCCCCCATCGTCGAGCAGGGCCGGGGCGAGAGCAAGAAGTGAGGAATGAGCCGTCCCATGGACCCGCGTAATTATTCGGGATGGAACTTGCTGACAATTCCTGAGATGTCAGCGCGGTTCGCCGTGCGCCTGCCCCGCCGCCGGGTCCCTTTCCCGCGGTGGACCGAGTTGTTGCCATGAAGCTGATATTCGACGTTCCCACCCTTTTCGCCGCCCACACCCTGGTGACCGCCTGCCTAGCCGGCGCCCTGACCTTCACCGCCCTGACCCAGAAGACCTACCCCGGCTTCAAGCAGTGGACCCTCAGCGCCCTGGCCCTGGCCCTGGCCTATTTGCTGCTCCTGGCCCGGGTGGCGATGCCCGAAGCGGTGTCGGTCCTGGCAGGCAACACCTGCCTGGCAGCCTGCGGGGCCCTGGCCTTCGCGGGCACCCGCCGCTTCTTGGGGCTGGGGCCCATGCCCCGCTACCAGCTCATCGTGCCACTGGTCACCATGGCGGGGCTGGTGTGGTTTTCTTTGGGACAAAACTGGTTCGCCATGCGGGCCCTGGCCATCAGCTTAGGGCTGGCGGCCCTGCTGCTGCCCACGGGCTGGTGGCTGTTCAGGTACGCCCCGCGCGGCCAGCGCCCGCTCTACGGCGGCACCGGGGTAATGCTCCTGTTGTTCTGCCTGGCCATGCTGGGGAGACTGGCCGACACCCTGCTGGGGGGGGCGGACCGCGGCATGTTCTCCAGCTCCCTGATCCAGGGGGGATACTTCCTTGTCGGCATCCCGTTACAGACCCTTTGGATGGTGGGGCTGTTGATCATCAACCAGACCCGCCTGAGCGAGGAGCTGAGCCTCTCCAGGGCGGAGCTGGCCATCACCGCAGACAACCTGGAGCGCATCCTGGACTTTTTGCCCGACCCCACCTGGGTCATCGACCAAGAGGGGCGGGTGCTGTTCTGGAACCAAGCGGTGGAGGAGCTTAGCGGGGTGAAGGCCCGGGACATGCTGGGCAAGGGCGATTACGAGCACTCCCTACCTTTTTACGGCGAGCGGCGGCCCATCCTCATCGATCTGGTCTTGCGCCGCGACCCGGAGCGGGAGGCGGAATACGGCGACCTGGTGGAACGCGGGGGCGCGTTGGTCTCGGCCAAGACCTTCCACCCCGGCCTGGGGCCCGAGGGCACCTACCTGGCCGGCATCGCCGCCGTGCTCTATGACGAAAAGGGCAACCCCATCGGGGCCATCGAGACGGTGCGCGATACCAGCCGGTCGGAGCTGGACCGCCAGGAGCGCGAGGCGCTCATCGATCAGCTCCAGGAGGCCCTGGCCAACGTCAAGACCCTGAGCGGACTCATCCCCATCTGCTCCCACTGCAAGAGCATCCGCACCGACGAGGGCTATTGGGAAAAGGTGGAGGCCTTCATCAGCGCCCACTCCGGCGCGGAGTTCAGCCACGGCATCTGCCCGGAGTGCCGGGAAAAGTACTACAGCGACATCCTCAAATAATTAACGGCCGGCCCCACGGGGTGCTGGCCCCGCGGCGTGCCGGCCGCCTGGTCCGCTACGGGCCTAGTTGCTCTTCTTGCCGTCCTCGTATCCCTTTTGCAGATCCTTGGCGCCGTCTTGCACGCCCTTGACCGTGTCGCCGGCCACCTTGCCGGTGGTGTAGCAGCCGGTGGTCATGGCGGCCGAGAGCATGAGCAACAGCGCCAGCGCGATGGCTTTTTTCATGATTGCCCCTTCAGGTGTGTCGGGTTGAGCTTGCCCGGAGCGGCCCCATGCCGCCCCCGCCCTAAATCAAACACAAAGCAGGCATCCTGGCAAGCCCCGCCGGGCACACCCCGCATCCCCCCTGGCCGTCCATCGCCAGGCGCGGCGGGCCAAGAGGGCAGGGAAGGGAAAAGGCGGCCCCCCGCCGCGAGCTGGTCTGTCCTTGTCACTTCGGCCTTAGTCCGCTCTTTTTCCGGGTGGCCCCGACGGCTCGCCTGTCGGGGCTGCGTAGCGCTGGCGGAGCAGCAAGAGGTTCGGTACTGAGCTACGATACAAGACCGCGCGCCGGTCCCGGCCTTCATGCCCCGCATCACCCCCATCCAAAAAAGCTGCCACCGGTTCGAGGCCAATCAGGCCAGGCTCCTCATGGGTGTAAGCGTCTACAATTTCCTCCGCCTATTCCGATCCTTCTATCTCAAATTGGATGACAATCTTTGGGTGTCGAACGGTTGACCAAATATCAAATGGTGAGTTATGCTCAAAATCGGTCGATTTGCATGTATTGTGACCCGGAAGCATTAGAACCAGTCGATTTTCATCAGAGTTAAAGTCCTGGCACTGGTTTCAAACCGTGATAACGGTAAGAATGGCCGGTCGGTGGATTTATAATGAGTGTGCGGGGGACAATTCAGGATAAATATTTTATTGTCCGCGATGCAGGCAATAAAATCACGAGTTCAATTCTCAAGCCATAAAAAGGATAGAAAAATGAAATTAGCGAAATTATTTTTGTTTGCACTCGTAGTAGCTGTGACTCTTCTTCCCTCATTTGTTTTAGCAGAAACTAAGGGAGTTAAAATTCTTGCTGTAAATGCTTCACGCGCCGACTCAAAGATGGCTCTTGGGACCCTTGTCAAAGATGGATACTCAGGTCTTTTAGTCCATGAAGGCCCAAATGGTTGGGTCGAGTGGAAAGTAAATCTTCAAGGGGGACAATATTATATTAACGTCAATTTTGCAGCTGGAAGTTCTCGACCACTCAAATTAAAAATCAATGGTATAGATCAAGGACGCATACTCTCTGAATCAACAGGCGGCTGGAAAAGTAACAGTCTCAAATGGGTAAAGAATGGTCCTTATACTTTTAAGCAAGGCCTTAATGTCATAAGAATGGAATCTACTGGACTTTTCCCTCATTTAAAAATGCTTTCATTTACCCGAATGGCCCAACATAGAGCGGTAGTTAAAATTCTTGCTATAAATGCTTCTAGGGCTGATTCCAAAATGGCTTTGGGAACTCTTGTCAAAGATGGATACTCAGGTCTTTTAGTCCATGAAGGCCCCAATGGTTGGGTCGAATGGAAAATAAATCTTCAAGGGGGACAATATTATATTAACGTCAATTTTGCAGCCGGAAGCTCTCGCCCACTAAAATTAATAATCAATGGTGTCGATCAGGGACGCATACTGTCTGAATCAACAGGCGGCTGGAAAAGTGACAGTCTCAAATGGGTGAAGTATGGCCCTTATGCTTTTAAGCGTGGTCTTAATGTCATAAGAATGGAATCTAAGGGACTTTTCCCTCATTTAAAGATGCTTTCGTTCTCACCGAAGTAATTAATACTCTATTACCCTTATGTCGTCATAGCGTTTGGGACAAGATTCGGTTTTTGCTAACGGACACATTCCCTGTAGACCTCGGGCCTGATCACCTCTCCGTTTAGGGGCCGCAGCCCCAGATTATGGCGCTTGCTGCGCCGCATGGTTTGCTCTTTGACCAGATTCCTGGCCGTCACGATTTCTCTGGCCCGGCCGTGGCAATCTTCCATTTCCTTTGCCATGCCTGCGGAACGGCCCCGGCCAAGTCTAGCCAACAGTGTAGGTTGGGCAGAGCGAAGCGAAACCCAACAAATCCAACTCCCCCTCTCTTTTCCCCCACCACCCCCCGCCGGGGGGAAAGCGAAGATCACCACGTCGCATCTTTTCCAAGATGCTCCTCGTGATGACGGCTATGGCTGGGTTGAGATCAAGAGCCGCGTGGGGCGGGACTTCACTTTCCAGCAACAGCCGTCATTGCGAGGCGCGGCGGGTCAAGAGGGTTGGGAATGAAAAAGGCAGCTCCCCCACCGCGCCGTGGCAATCTTCCCTGGTTTCGTCATAGGCCCGGAACGGAACCGACTGCAATTGAATTGTTGGGTTATGGGGCTGTCGCCCCTAACCCAACCTAACACTACTCAGGCAAATGCTTTTTTAGGTCAGCTAAGATTTCTTCCAGTTTTTCCCGACGGTGTTTTTCTTCCCAGCGAAGACCCATAATGTCCAATAAACAGTCTTTATCTTTTGCCCAGACATTTGTCTCACGCGCATCAAGCAAATACATTCCAAAAATTCGTTCCCATTCATCCTGGTCTAAATGCTTACTGAGCAATTCTGCCGCAGCAATTCTTACGGCACGTTCGTCAGATTTCATTTTTTCTTTAAGCATTGATACGATATCAATGTCGTCGGAGATGGCAGACTCAAGAGTCCTGATGGCCTCTGCCTTTAGTTCGTCCGGGTATTGTTCACTAATTGGTGCAGCTATATAAAAAATGGTTTCAAGCACTCTCGCGTCGTCGAGATGTTCGCCTAGAAGGCGGATTGCTTTTTTCCTAACCTCCAAATCAGATGCTTCGTCCTTTATGATGCTTTCAAATGCCTTCCCTAGCATATTTAATATTTGGTAGCTCATACGTCCCCCTCTCTCGTCAAAGGATTTGTTGGCTAGGTGCTGTTGGCAACAGCCTAGTGTTTACACCGCCCGGCCCCTCGCGGAGCCGGGCGGCTTGTCTTTTAGCCTATCGCTGTCTCTAGACCCTTACCTCTTATCAAACACCACCTTGTCGCCCTCGACATCGGCCACGATGGTGTCGCCGTCGCCGAAGCTGCCGTCGAGCATCTTCACGGCCAGCGGGTCCATGACCTGGCTCTGGATGGCCCGCTTCAGCGGCCGCGCGCCGAACACCGGGTCGAAGCCCACCTCGGCCAGATGCCCCTGGGCCGCGTCCGTAATCTCCAGGCTGATGCCCCGCTGGGTCAAGAGCTTGTTGATGCGCTGGGCCTGGATGCCCACGATGCTCTTGATCTGCTCCAGGGTCAGCGCGTGGAAGATCACCACGTTGTCCACCCGGTTGAGGAACTCGGGCTTGAAGGCCGAGCGCAACGCGCCCATCACCGCCTCTTCCATCTGCTCGCGCTGGCTATCGCCGCTCAGGTCCTGGATGTACTGCGAGCCGATGTTGGAGGTCATGATGATGATGCTGTTGGTGAAGTCCACCGTGCGCCCCTGCCCGTCGGTCAGGCGGCCGTCGTCCAGGATTTGCAGCAGCGCGTTGAACACGTCGGGGTGGGCCTTCTCGATCTCGTCGAAGAGCACCACGCTGTAGGGCCGGCGGCGCACCGCCTCGGTGAGGTAGCCGCCCTCTTCATAACCCACGTAGCCCGGAGGCGCCCCGATCAGGCGGCTCACCGCGTGCTTTTCCATGAACTCGCTCATGTCCAGGCGCACCATGGCCTGCTCGTCGTCGAACAGGAACTCGGCCAACGCCCGGGCCAGCTCGGTCTTGCCCACTCCGGTGGGGCCCATGAAGATGAAGCTGCCGATGGGCCGGTTGGGGTCTTGCAGGCCCGAGCGGCTGCGGCGCACCGCGTTGGATACCGCCACGATGGCCTCGGTCTGGCCCACCACCCGCTGGGCGATGCGGTCTTCCATGCTCAGTAGCTTCTCGCGCTCGCCCTCCAAGAGCTTGCTCACCGGGATGTTGGTCCAGCGGGCCACCACCTCGGCCACGTCCTCGGCGTCGACCTCCTCCTTGACCATGGCGCCCTCGCCCTCCAGGGCCTCCTGGCGCTCGGTGAGCATTTCCTCCATCTGCGGAAGCTGGCCGTAGCGGATCTCGGCCACCCGGTTCAGGTCGCCGGCGCGCTCTGCCCGGGCCATCTCGGCGGTCAGCTCGTCGATCTGCTCCTTGGCCTTGCGCACGCCCTCGATGCGGTCCTTGTCCGCCTGCCACTGGGTGCGCAGGCCGTCGCGCTCGGCCGAGAGGTCGGATATCTCGCTCTTGACCGCCTCCAGACGGCGCTTGCTGGCGTCGTCCTTTTCCTTCTTGAGCGCCTCGGCCTCCACGCTCAGCTGGACGAGCCGCCGCTCCAGCACGTCCAGCTCCTCGGGCAGGGAGTCGATGTCAATGCGCAGCTTACTGGCCGACTCGTCGATCAGGTCGATGGCCTTGTCCGGCAA
Organism: Desulfarculaceae bacterium; assembly: GCA_020444545.1. Taxonomy (NCBI): domain Bacteria; kingdom Pseudomonadati; phylum Thermodesulfobacteriota; class Desulfarculia; order Desulfarculales; family Desulfarculaceae; species Desulfarculaceae bacterium. The sequence continues at coordinate 101,415 of JAHLKT010000007.1, forward strand.
GAAGCGGTCGGTGATGTAGCGGTCGCTCAGGGTGGCGGCGGCCACGATGGCGCTGTCCTTGATGCGCACCCCGTGGTGAACCTCGTACTTCTCCTTGAGCCCGCGCAAGATGGCGATGGTGTCCTCCACGCTGGGCTCGCCCACCTGCACCGGAGCAAAGCGCCGCTCCAGGGCCGCGTCCTTCTCGATGTTCTGGCGATACTCCTTGATAGTGGTGGCGCCCACGCAGCGGAGCTCGCCGCGGGCCAGGGCGGGCTTGAGCATGTTGCCCGCGTCCATGGCGCCCTCGGCCTTGCCCGCGCCCACCAGGGTGTGCATCTCGTCGATGAACAGGATGATGGTCCCGGCCGCTTCCTCCACGGCCTTTAGCACCGCCTTGAGCCGGTCCTCGAACTCGCCGCGATACTTGGCCCCGGCGATGAGGGAGCCCATGTCCAGGCTCACGATCTTCTTGTCCTTGAGCCCCTCGGGCACGTCGCCGGCCACGATGCGCTGGGCCAGGCCCTCCACGATGGCGGTCTTGCCCACGCCGGGCTCGCCGATCAAGACCGGGTTGTTCTTGGTGCGGCGGCTCAGTATCTGGATGATGCGGCGCACCTCCTCGTCGCGGCCGATCACCGGGTCCAGCTTGCCCTTGGCGGCCAGCTCGGTCAGGTCGCGCGAGAAGCGCTTGAGGGCCTCGTACTTGTCCTCGGGGTTCTGGTCGGTGACGCTCTGGGTGCCCCGGATGTCCTTGAGCACGCTCATGATGCCGTCAACCGTCACCCCTTGGCCGCGCAGGATGTTGCCCGCCGGCGCGTCGCACTCGGCCAGGGCGATGAGCAGATGCTCCACCGAGACATACTCGTCGTGCATGTTCTCGGCGATCTCCTGGGCCTTGTTGAGCACCTGGGTGGAGGCGGCCGAAAGGTGGGCCTGGGCCGTGGCCCCGGAGGCCTGGGGCAGCTTGTTTATGGCCTCGGTCACCTCGGCCAAAATGGCGTTGGCATTGGCCCCCACCTTGCCCAAGACCGGGCGGGCGATCTCCTCGGAGACCTCCAGCAGCGTGGCCAGCAGGTGCACCGGCTCGATCTGGGGGTTGCCCCGCTTGTCGGCGAGGGCCATGGCCCCTTGCAGGATTTCCTGGCTTTTCAACGTGAACTTATCGAATCGCATATATCTTAAACCTCGACTTAAAGGAGTAATTTCGTAAATACCTACACTAACGTAAGCATTCCCAAGGCCATGTCAACCCCCCGGCCAGCCTTACGATTAACAAAATTTGATTTTTTCCGAGGCAGGCCGGGGAGAGGCCCCGCTCCCCCCCTAAAAATTGCGAGGGAGGGGAGAGGGGTGGGGCATGAAAGGATTTATGAGAAACCGGAGAAAAAAACGACAGCAACACGGACAAAAGATTTAGAGGAAATACGGCAATCAGAATGTGGTGTTGAAAATTGAAACAGAGTTTGGCGCAATCTATAAAATAAAAACAGCACCGTTAAAGGTAAAGTCAAGAAAATTTGTTGACATTTTTAATTCGGGACTATAAATATCAATCAACCAAAGTGGGTGTATATTATTTTGAGGTGGGGGCCTCTACAGCTGGCAAGCGACACAAACCAAACAACAAAAGCTGTATAACAGACCTAACAAGCCTGTAGCCTGCCTTATCAAACGACAATAAACGCCCGATTATGTCGTCAAACTGAGGCGTTGCCGTATGTGTATAGATGCTTGTCAAAAACCGAAAAGTATCCAAAATGAAAAATTATTTTATCTGTATAGTCTGATCCCTAATTGGGTCCAAATCAACGCCTTGCTTTCTGGTCTAGTTGGCAAGGCATTTTTTGTAATTAGTTTGTCAGTGCCAATAGCATGGGCACTAAAAATCGGCATAAACGTGTCTAGCTTTAGATTGGTTTTATTGGGTGCAGTGATTTGTTCGTTTTGTTACTTCATCTCGGTGACTTTGAGTCCTCCTTTGGTAAAAAAATTTAGCGTTGATGTGGAGTACGCAAGGGTAATATTGGAAATGTACAATGCTAGATGCTTAAATGTATATTCGCATTTTAATCAGTTCGATTTGTATTTGGAAGCTAACTCAAAGATTATAAAATACCACCTCGCATATTTGTTAGATATTTTGCCGGTAGAAAATGCAATGTCGCTACCAAATGTTGAGAAATTTATCCACATGGCTGCCGTTACACAGTTCAATATAGAAAACAACAAATTCTGGTTTCTTAGACTTATATTAATTATATTATTTGTTTCTGGGATATTGCTGATTAACTACAATGTGCTAGAAGGCTGCGTGGGGATTTTGTTTAAAAGCGCTGCATAGGCATATATACTAACTTTGCAAGTGGGGGTGATGTGTGGGCGATCAGCAAGAAACTGGCCAGATTTTGCGTGCTGAAAATACGCTGATTACTGATTGGTATCCAATCCTAAATTGGACTAAGCAGCCAAATTATGGTGATTTAGATGAAATTGAATCATGTGAAGATTTTATGAAAAACTATTATTATTCAAATAAAATAAAAATTTTTGAAGGTAATCTGCTAGAAACATTGACAGGCGGAAGACACGCTATACCTAACATTAGAATCATGGGCTGTCCCGGCGCTGGAAAGACATCTTTTTTACATTTTTTAGAACGAAAGGCAGCAAACGGTCATGCGCCGGAATTGAATGACTTTTTGTTTCATATATGCGTGGGGAACAGAGCTGCCTTTACCTCCTATGAAGAAGTTGAGCGGAGTATTTTAATAGATATTATTGGTGCCTGGAAACGGTTTTTCGGCTTATGCAAAAGAGAAAAAATATATCAGTATATCAACCCGCAAAATAAAAGCACAATCGGGGTTGCAAGCGAATTGATTCGGTACTACAAAAACCACAAAAAAGAATTTGCTAGTAAGACTTTAATTTTTATGGTTGACCAAGCAGACCTCATTGATGATGATCAGGTGACTTGGTTGACTAGGTGCCTAATGATGCACCTTGGAGATAGATCAATAAAAAAATGGATAGCTTTGCGCGACGAAACATTTAAAGAATATAGTCCAGAAACAAAAAATTTTATCCGCGGTTTCTTTGCCGCAAAAAGAGAATTTCCTTACGTTAGCCTTGAGAATGTCATTAATCACCGAATTAAGTATACAACTCTATCTCCCGATCCTAAAAAACCATACAGCCAAAGGTTATGCAGTGAAATTATCAAGTTGTGTGACCATGATTATAGGCGGGGGTTAAATCTGCTTTCAAGTATTCTTACATATTGCAACCCTGGAGAACTCAACTCCTCTGCGAATGAAAAGTTTATACAAAGATTGATTGCTCGGTCTGCTGTTGCTGCATTTGTCAGGAAAAACCATCTTCCAAACCTGTATGAGGAAAAATTTAGAGTAGGAAGTCAAACTTTCGTTGTTGACGCTTTTCTGGCAAGTCCCTACGCCTTGAATAAGGATTTCTTGTTCCCTTTGGTAAACACCGCCATGGGTGTTCGCCTTAAGGAGGTGGGGATAGTTAGCAAAGAAGAGGAATTTTTAATGAAAAAAGGCGAACTAAATTCGGCTATTAATTATTTAAAAAACGCAGAACTTATTATAGTCGGGCGTAACAATGAAATAGAATTGACTCAAAAGGGGAGTTTGCTTCATATTTATATGACAAGGGAACCATACTTCGAGCTATTTAAAAATATTTGTGGCTCGAGCCAAGATGATTCTGAATTTTGGGCTATCATGGGTGTGCAGGTTGATCATCAGAAAATTTTTAGAGATTTCCATATCTGGCGACACCAGCAATAGACTAATCTAAGTAAATATTATTCGTCCGCTTCGCGGTGTTTCCGACCTATGAAGGCGACACTGACTGCATCAAGGTGAAGGTCACAAGGCCGGCGGCTGGCTGGACGCGCACAAGGAAGGCCACAACTTCCGCCGCACCGCTCACTGCCGGGCCCCCCGCCCCCCCAAAGCAAAGCGCCCGCCCAGCCTCCTCGGCCGGACGGGCGCTCGCGTTTTCTCGTGCCTTGCTGGCCTACAGATAAAAGAAGTAGGTCATCAGCACCAGCACGGCCATGTAGATGATGGTCAGGCCCCCGCCGATGCTGATGTAGTCCTTGGTGCGGTACTCTCCCGGCCCCATGTACAGGGCGTTCACCTGGTGGGTGGGCAAGAGGAAGCTGTTTGACACCCCCAGGCCCACCACGATGGCGCACACCCGGGGGTCCATGTGGATCTGGTGCGCGATGGATATGCCCAGCGGCACCAACAGCGTCGCCGCGCCCACGTTGGATATGACCAAGGTAAAGGCCCCGGCCAACACCGCCAGCACCGCCAGCAGCAGCAGCGGCGACATCAACCCGCCCAGCCCGGCCACGATGCCCTTGGCGATCCAGTTGGCCGTGCCGGTCTGGTCCACGGCCATGCCCAGGGGAATCAAGCCGCCCAAGAGGAACACGGTGCGCCAGTCCACCGCGTGGTAGGCCTCGCTGATGGTGATGACCTTGGTGAGCACCATGGCCACCGCCCCCACCATCAGGCACACGGACAAGGGGATGGGGTTGTAGGGCAGGTTCTGGAAGTAGAAGCTCGACACCACCATCATGGCCAAGGCGCCCAGGAAGCACAGGGCGGCCCACTTGGCCTTTTCCGGCTTGTGGAACTCCTCCTCAAAGGGCGTGATGATGATGAAGTTCTGGTGCATCTCCTGCAACGCCTGGAAGCGCTCCCAGGTGCCGTGCAGCAGGAGCGTGTCGCCCGACTGCAAGGGCAGGTCGGCCAGCTCCTGGTAATAGGTGCGCCCGTCCTGGTGCACCGCCAGGGGGTTCACCCCAAAGGTCTCCCGGAAGCGGATCTCCTTGATGGTCTGGCCGATGAGGCTGGAGCGCGGCGAGACCACGCCCTCCACGATGCCCGCCAGGGAGGGGTTGAACATGGTGTCCTTGAACACCACCGGCCGCTCGCGCACCTGAAGGCCGTAGTGCTGGGCAAAGGCGTTGACGTCCTTGTCCGGCCCATAGGCGCACAGGCACATGCCCGGCTGCAAGGTGGTGCTGGGTAGGGGCGAGTAGTCGCGCGCCCCGCCGTTTTTCACCACCGCCACCACGTTCACCAGATAGCGCCGCCGGATCTCCACCAACTCCTGGGGGCCGTCGCCGGGGTGGTAGTCCTCGGGCACCGCGACCTCGAAAGGCCCCTTGATCTCGGGGTAGGAGGCCAGGAAGCCCTCCTGCTTGTCGTTGTCCCCGCTCTGATACTGCGACTGCCGGGCCGATATCTTGGCCAGCATCTTCATGCCCAGGGTGCTCAGATAGAAGATGCCCGCGATGGAGATGGCCGCCCCGATGGGGGTCAGCTCCAAGAAGCCGAACTTGGGCATCCCCGGCGGCAGGATGTCGTTCAACAGGATCAGGGGGCTGGTGCCGATCATGGTCAGGGTGCCGCCCAGGATGGCCGCCATGCCGATGGGCATGAGCACCCGCGAGATGGGCACCTTGAGCTTCTGGAAGGTCACCGAGCGCACCGCGGGCAAGAACAGCACCGCCGCCCCGGTGTTCTGCATCACCCCGGAGATGGCCGCGATGAGGCCGGAGAAGGTGACCACCAGGCGGTTGGGGCTCTTGCTCACGAAGCCCAATATGGGCTGGATAATGCGGTGCACTATCCCGGCCCGGTTCAGGCCGTAGCTGATGATCATCACCCCGATGATGGCCACCACCGCGTTGGAGCTCAGGCCCCGGAAGGTGTCCGCGGAGTTGAGCAGCCCCAGCTCGGGCAAGAGCACCATCATCACGATGGCCACCACGTCCACCCGCACCCACTCCACGATGAACAAAAACACCGCCGCCGCCACCACCGCCAGCATCAAGAGCTTGGTGCGCAGATGGGTGTCCACCTCAAAGGGCAGGCGCAGGGCCCCGGTGTCGTGAACCTGGTTGCCGTCCGCGCCTTTCAGCTCGCCGAAGATGTCCATCCAGAAGGTGTGCTTGCCCGCCTTGGTGCGGCTGTTTACGGTGTACTCCACCTGGGTGCTCAGGGGCTCGGCGTGGTTGGCGGCCGGGCGCTCGAAGCGCACCAGGATGTGATGGCGGGGGCGTTGGGGATGGGCGTGGTCGATAAAGGCGATGCCGCTCTGGGCGGGAGTGGCCAGCCACAGGGTCACCGGCTCCTTCACCGTGGGGTCCCAGGCCAGGCCCTTGCCCTGGGGCAGCCAGGCGTCCAGCTTCAGGACGCCGCGCTCCCCGGCCACCAGGGCCTCGCCGGGATGCTCCAGGCGCACCTGCACGTACTGCGGGGCGCGGGATTGCTTCACCAAGGGCGGGGAGTCGCCGGGGGCGGGTGGCGGAGCGGCGGGCCCGGCGCACAGGGCGCTGGCCCCCAGCAGCAGAATCAGGCAGCTCAGGACGATACACAGGCAGACGCGCGCGGCTGGTTTCATGGCAACGGCACCTCAAGGCGGGAGTGGGCAACTATCACTGGTGCGTGCTCTGGCGGGGGCATTTTCAGGGTACGCCTGAGCCCGCCATCCGTCAAATGACCATCCCCCGGCCGGGGGATGGCTCGAGAGGCCGGATGCGTTACCCTTATATAAACCGCACGGGAGACGCGACGATGAGTGAGCTGCGGCCGGTTTTCGGCGAGATAATGGAAGACTACCAGCGCCAGATGGGCGAGCGCTGGGACGAGATAGACACCGGGGCCCTGGGGGTGGAGCGCGAAGGCCACGAGATCGTGGTGCCGCTGTTCGGCCGCCAGTGCCGGGTGAGCCCCCAGGGCATCGAATGCGGCGAGGATGGCCTCTTGGGCCACTCCATCGGGGTGCTGCTCAGCCGCTACCTTTTGGGCCCCTACGGCCCGCCGGGCCAGGCGGACGCGGCCTGGGTCTCCTTCCGCGACTTCCCGGGCTCGGCCCCCTTTCAGCAGGGATTTGTGAACACCGTGGAGCGGCGCATCGCGGCCAAGCGCTCCGGCGACCTGGAAGGCCTGCGCCAAGTGGTGGAGCCTCTAGGCGCGGCCCCGGCGGGCGGCGGTTTTTCCTACGACCTGGCCCTGGAGCTGTCCGGCCTGCCCCGGGTGCCCCTGCTTCTGTTGTTCAACGACGCGGAAGAAGGCTTCCCGGCCACCAGCACCGTGCTGTTCAAGCCGGACGCGGTGTCCTATCTGGACATGGAGTGCATCGCCATCGTGGGCATGGTGTTGGCCGCCCTGGCCGACCCTCAAAGGGGATGGTGATCGTCATCCCCCAGCCGGGGGATGCCCGCCCCCGAGTCGCCTGTTAGGCTTGGGGGCATGAACCGATAATCTTTGGAGCCGACGCCATGCCCGAGCTGAAGACCCCCCTGGACATCCTCAAGGTTCTGCCCCAGACCAATTGCCGCGACTGCGGCGCGCCCACCTGCATGGTCTTCGCGGTGGCGGTGAGCCAGGGCAAGCGCCCCTTGGACGACTGCCCCCATCTGGACCCCGAGGTGGCCGCCTCGGCCTCGGTGGCCTCCAAGGAGGCCCCCAAGATGATGGACGACATCATGGCCGCCCTGGGGCCCCTGCGCGAGAAGATCAAGACCCTGGACCTGGAGCCCCTGGCCAGGCCCCTGGGCGCGCGCTACAAGGACGGCAAGCTATTCATCAACTGCCTGGGCCGCGACTTCTCGGTGGATCAGGAGGGCCAGGTCTACTCAGGCTGCCACATCAACGGCTGGGTGGCTCCGCCGGTGCTCAACTACGTGATCAACGGCGGCGGCCCGGACCCCAAGGGCCAGTGGGTTCCTTTGCGCGATCTGCCCGGGGGCAAGGACTGGGGCCGCTTCTTCGAGCACCAGTGCGAGAAGCGGCTCTGGAAGATAATCGACGACTACACCGAGCTGATGGAGGACCTGGTGGACGTCTTCGGCGGCAAGCCCGCCCCGGAGATGTTCGACTCGGACATCGCGGTGGTCATCTACCCCCTGCCCAAGCTGCCCATGCTCCTGTGCTACTGGAAGCCCGAGGACGGCATGGCCTCCTCGCTCAACGTGTTCTTCGACGTCACCGCCGAGGACAACCTGCCCATCGGCTCCATCTACAGCCTGGCCACCGGCCTGGCGGTGATGTTCGAGAAGGTCTCCCAGACCCACGGCAAGTAGGCCAGGGCCGCAGCCTGGGCTAGAGCTGCCGGGGCTCGTTTCTGGCGGTTTTATTTGTATTGTTTGAGTTCTTGTTTTTGAAGATCAGTTAGAATCAATAAAAATTTAACATCGTCTTTGGCTTTGGATAATGCCTGAGAAATCCGCTGATTTTCCTTCTTAAGGTGCAATATTTCACTGCCTTGATCCATGTTCTCTTGTCTAACTTTGTCGCATTCTTTTGCGCGAGAATCGGCGGCTTTTTTCTCCGCTGCGGCTTCTTTCTCCGCTTTGGAGAGGGTGTAGACCTGATTTCTCAGGAGTTTATTTTTTTCTTGCAGGGATTTGTTGTTCTTTCTGGCTTCGTTTAACTCCGAAGATGTGATGGATAGCTTTTCGCTGAGTTGTTCAATTTTTTGGTTTTGGTACGGCGTGATGAAAGTTGTGTACACAAAGGCCGTAGCTGCTACCCCAGCTGCGGCAGTAACAACCCACCAAGGGAAATTTCGCTGCTCGTTGCCAGGCACTAAGTCTCCATCCAAATTTAAGTTAATAATAACTTACAGAACATTATATCTTTGTTTAATTTAAATAGGAGTTACGGTTTCATCTAGGGCTTGTGCCGCTCCAGGAATTCCTTGGCCGCGGCCTGGGCCTTGGGGGAGTTGGGGCACAGCCAGAAGCCCAAATGCGAGCCTTCCTCGATCCAGAAGCGCTCCGAGCCCTCGATGTGCTCGTGCACATAGACCCCGTCATATAACTTCACGTCCGCGTCGTGGGTGCCGTGCACCACCAGGGTGGGGCAGGTGATGCCCTCCACCGGCAGGTGGGTCAGCTTGCGGTAGATCACCATGTCGTTGTCCGTGCCCGGCTTGCGCGGGTTGTAGGGGTTCATGGTGTTCATGAAGGCCCGCATGAATTCCACCGCCTCGGGCGAGCCCAGGGCATAGGCGATGTGCGCCTTGATCTGATCCTTGGTGAAGTAGGCCTCGGCCGAGAAAATCTCCTGCAAGAACCACTCGGGCTTTTTTTCGCCTATCTTCTTTAGAAGCTTCTGGCCCCACTCCGAGGTGAAGATGGCCTGGGCGATGGGGCCGGCGGTCTCGGGGATCTCGTAGAAGCCGCTCACGCTGTCGATGGGGATCAGCGCCCAGAGCCGGTCGGGGTGGCGTAGGGCAAAGGTGTAGGCCGGCGGCCCCCCGGCCGAGACCGAGATCATGGCCACCTTGTCCACGCCCAGCTCGTCCAGGAGCGCGGCGAACAGATCGGCCTGCTCGTCCATGCTGGGGCCGCTGGAGAGCGGAGTGCCCAAGTAGCCGGGCCGCGAGGGGCAGATGAGGCGGTACTGTTTGGGGTCCAGCCAGGAGACCACGCAGCGGGCCTGGTCCACCCCGCCGATGCCGCCGTGGCTTACCAACACCGCAGGCAGGTCGCCCCCGGTGTCGTCCACCTCGATGGGTCCCCGCGCGGTCTCAATGATTTTAGGCTCGATGAACACCCCGGGCATGAGCTCTTGCTTGTCGGCCATGATCCCCTCTCCACGGCAGGGCCGCCGGACAGACCTCCGGCGGCGGTTCGGTTTGGCGCAGGCAGGCGTCAGTCAGCAGGCTTCACCATAATACAAACAGCCAGCCGTGCTCAACACGCCCTTACCGTTGGCAGTCAGATCGTCTCTGCTGGCCCCGATAGCTCTGCTATCGGGGTGCCGAAGGCACAAGAAATTCTTTTGCGCGACAATCTCGAAGATTTCTTGCCGCTCCGCTTCGCTACGCGGCCCCGACAGACGAGCTGTCGGGGGCAACAAGATTATAACTTAGTGGTTTTTCTGTTGGCCCCGATAACTTTGCTATCGGGGTGCCGAAGGCACAAGAAATCTTCAGCCGGGCCAGTTGATGGGCACCCCGGCATTCTCAGCCAACAGATAAAACCGCGCCGAGCCAAACTCCCATTCCTCGGCCCGAGTGACTAGGCCCGCCCTGACCGGGTTCTGGTGCATGTAATCGATTTTCTCCTCGGCCTTTTTTTCGTTCACCACAGGGAAGCAGTAGTAGCGGTGCTTCCAAATGGGGTCGTCGCGGATCTGGGAGGGGAAGTAATCAGGGGCCGCTTCTATCAGATGCTTTTTAATGCGAAAGGAACTCAGGCGTTTCCAGCGCTGCATGAGGGAGGCGAGCTGTTCCTGGTGGGTAAGGTGCAGCAGGGTATGCACATGATCAGGCATCACCACGAATCCTAGACAGGCTGCCGAATATTTGGCCACTGCCGCGCCCAGTTCATTCATGACGATTTGCTTGCAGTTTTCCCGGTTGAGCAGCCGGCGGTTTTTGTAACAGGAAAAGGTGATGAAAAAGGCTTGTCCCAAAAAGGGTAGGCTGGTGTTTAGCTTCACGCCCTTGTTCCACCCACAGGAAGATTTCTTGCCGCTTCGCTTCGCTACGCGGCCCCGACAGACAAGCTGTCGGGGGCAACAGAAATGTTTTGTTGTCTACTCTCCTTGTTGGCCCCGATAGCTTTGCTATCGGGGTGCCGAAGGCACAAGAAATCTTAAAACTAAACTGTTCTTATTTATTCTTGTCTTTCTTCTGAATCTGCCCGGCGGCCCAGAGCATCTGGCGGGCGATGCCCCGCATGGCGCGCACCTCGCGGGACGAGGGGCGGCCGCGCTCGATGACGTTCTTGATGGGGCGGTAGAAGTGCTCGGGGTTGTCTTCCTTCAGGGTCCCGATGGCCACCAGGCCGTCGACCAGGTGGCGGTGCAGGCCCATCATCTCGCCGTGGCTGGCCGGGCTGGGTCCGGCGGCCGGGGTGGCCCCCGCTTCCAGGGCCGCCTGCCTCAGCTCATAGGCCATCACCATCACCGCCTGGGCCAGGTTGAGGCTGGAGGCCTGGGCGGTGGGGATGCACACCGAGAGCTGGCAGCGGTCCAGCTGGCTGGTGGACAGCCCCCGGTCCTCGGGGCCGAAGACCATGGCCGCCTTGCCGCCCGCGGCCCAGGCCAAAAGCTCCGGGGCCGCCCGGCGGGGGTTGATCAGCTCGCCGCGCTTGTAGCCCACCCGGGCCGTGGTGGCCGCCGCGCCCACCGTGTCGGCCAGGGCCTCGCGCAGGCTGCCGTAGGTCTCCATCTTGGCCAGCACCTTGCGGCCGCAGGTGGAGGCCAGGCGCTGCATGGGCTCTTCCCAGGGGCGCTCCGGCTCCACCACGCGCAGGCCGCCCAGGCCCATGTTGGCCACCACCCGGGCGGCGGCCCCGATGTTCTCCGGGAAGCGCGGGCGCACCAACACCACCACCAAAGGCGTGAGGTCTATTTTGTCCGGGCGCGGCATGGGCCCCAGCATAGCAGAGCAAAGCCCGCCCTCCAACACCCCTGTAGCCATGGCTACAGCGCGGGGCCTTGAGATATGGCACCATATAAACACAACCCGAACTCAAGCGGGCTTCGGCCCCGAAACAGGAGAAGAATCATGGCCAATTTTGACGAAGATTTTGTCGCGACTATCAACCTGCCCGGCCGCGTGGGCGTGCTGGCCACGGCCAGCCCCGACGGCAAGCCCAACGCCGCCTACTTCGGCAGCCCCCGTCTGGACGTGGAGGGCAAGCTGGTCATGGGCATGATGGAAAACCGCAGCCTCAAGAACCTGGAGGCCAACCCCTACGCGGTGTTCTTCACCGTGAAGGAGGCCCCGGTGGGCTTCGCCACTCCGGGCTGGCGGCTCTACCTGGAGTGCAAGCAGATCGACCGCGAGGGCGAGGTGCTGGAGCAGGTGAAGAGCGCCATCGCCGCCGCGGCGGGCGAGCAGGCGGCCGCGGGCATCAAGGCCGGGGTGGTGTTTGAGGTCACCGAGGTGCGGCCCCTGGTGGACATGGGCTAGCAGGACGGCTTCGCCAGCCACCGGCATACGGTGTTGCTGGCGGCGCTCGGGCCTCGACGTAGTTTCAGCTACGCCTGCGGCCCTCGCTCGCCAGCGTGCCGCTGGGGCCAGGGCGGGTCGAGAAAGTTGGTGGCCTAGCGGAAATCCCGAGGCTCCCGCCGCAACCCTTTGGTAGCCCAAGCCTTGGGCCGCCTTGTCTGCCGGCGGCTGGCTGTGCCGTCTGAAATGTTGAAAGGGGCTCCGCCGTCGGCGGGGCCCCTCTTTTTGCGCCAAAAATTTGCCCTGGCCTAGGGCGTGCCCAACAAGCCCGGCTTGAGGGGCCGGTAGTTGGGGTCCAAGGTGCGGCCTTCCACGATGTTGATCACCAGGTTCAGCCTCTTGTTTTCGCCCGGCCCCAGCTTGGTCTTCTGGACGGCCAGGTCGGCCTTTTTGCTGCCGATGCTGGCCTCGACCTTGTAGTCGCCGGGCGAGAGGTTGTTGATCACGTAGGTCCCCTGGCCGTCGGCGATGGACTCCACCACGAAGCCCTCTTGCAGGTGCTCCACGCGCACCGTGGCTCCGCGCAGGGGTTCGCCGTAGCGGTTGACCACCGCGCCGGACAGGGAGCCCTGGGCGCTCCCGGCCTGGGCCGGTGGGGCGGGGAGGCAGAGCAAGGCGGCCAGCAGGGCCAGCAAAACAGCAGGGCGGAACAAGGCGTCTCTCCTTTGAAGGCGGGCTCAGTCAGGCCAATTTACCAAAAGCCGCGCCCCGGGGCCAGGCCTTCCCTCGGCCTCTATCCAGGTGGGGGCGGGTTGGGGCATAATGAATGGCGTTCATGGGGAGGTATCCGCTTGGACCACCGCCCTTGCCATAGCCCGGCCGCCTTGTGGGGGCAGGCCCTGGCCGTGTTCGCGGCCTATGCCCTATTGGCCCTTTGGTGGCTCAGCCCCCTGAGCCTCCACGCGGCGACCCATCTCTACGACCCCGGCGACAGCCTGCTCAACACCTGGGCCCTGGCCTGGGACTGGCGCGCCCTGGGCCGCGCCCCCCTGGCCCTGTTCGATGCCAACGCCTTTTACCCGGCGCGCAACTCCCTGGCCTTCAGCGAGCATCTGCTGGTGCCCGCCCTCCTGGCCGGGCCCGCCCTGTCCCTGGGCGCGGGGCCCATCCTGGCCCACAACCTGGCCCTGCTACTAACCTTCCCCCTGAGCGGCCTGGGGACGTACCTCTTGGCGCGGCGGCTCAGCGGCTCCTTATGGGCGGCGGCCCTGGCCGGGCTGTTCTTCGCCTTTTGCCCCTACCGCACCCTGCAAATCACCCGCCTGCAAACCGAGGCGGTGATGTTCGCGCCCTTTGCCCTGTGGTTTTTGCACCGCTGGCTGGCCTCCGGGACCTGGCGCGATCTGGGGGGCTTTCTCCTGGCCTATGTGCTGCTGGCCTTGTGCAGCGCCTACTGGGCCCTGTACGGCGGCCTGGCCCTGCTGTTGGCCCTGGCCTGGGGCATGGCCGCTCAGCGCCGCTGGGCCTCGGGCCGCCGCTGGCTCCAGCTCGGGCTGGGCGGTCTGGCCGGGGCGGCGGCGCTGGCGCCTTTCGCCGCGCCCTATCTGGCCGCGCGCGCGGCCATGGGCATGAGCCGGGGCCTGGAGGCGGTGCGCCTGTATGCGGCCGAGCCCGCCTCCTGGCTGGCCGCCCCGCCGGGCCTGCTCCTGTGGGGGCCGCTGCTCTCGCCCCTGGGCTTTCGGGAGGCCTACCTCTTCCCCGGCCTGGCGGCCCTGCTCCTGGCCGGGGCCGGGGTGGCCCTGTTTCGCGGCGGGGGCAAGCCCGCGCCCCGCTGGCTATACCTGGCCCTGGCCCTGTTCAGCCTGCTCATGTCCCTGGGCCCGGAAATCCGCCTGGCCGGGTTGGAGTTGAACGGGCCCTACCGCTTGTTCTACGAGCACTTCCCCGGTTTCGCCGGGCTGCGCACCGCGGCCCGCTGGGGCATGATCTCCCAGCTCTCCCTGGCGGTGCTGGCCGGGCTGGGCCTGGCCGCGCTGCTGGCCCGCATAGGCCGCGCCGGGTGGCGCGCCGCCCTGGTGGGCCTCGCGGCCCTGGCGCTGGCGGCCGAGCTGTTGCCCGGCCCCATCCCCATGGCCGGGCCCTTCCCCTTGCGGCCGCCGCCGCCCATCGCCTGGCTGGCCGAGCAGAGCGGCCCCGGCGCGGTGCTGCATCTGCCCATGGACTCGCCCCGCCAGGACTTCTTTTTCCGTTACCTCTCCACCTTTCACTGGCGGCCCCTGGTCAACGGCCACTGCGACCTGGCCAGCCGGGGGCACCTGGCCCTGAGCCAGCTCTTGCAAGACCCCACCCCGGAGCTGCTCGCCGGCCTGGCCCGGGGCGGGGTGCGCTTTGTCCTGCTGCACCGCCAAAAGATGCTCCCCGCCCAGTCCCGTGGTTTGGAGGCCCTGCTGGCCGTCCATCCCGGCCTGGCCCGCCGGGCCGGAGCCTGGCCCTGGCAAGACACCGTGGCCTGGGAGCTGATCCCCCCGCCCGGCCCCGCCCCCCTGCCGCCGCCCGCCTCGGCCCCGCCGCCGGGCAAGGCCACGGCGAGCGCCTGGCCCCAGGACCTGCCCCGCGCCCTGGACCGCGACCCGGCCACCTTCTGGGGCACCGGACGGCCCCAGCAAACCGTCGACTGGTTCGCGTTGGTCTGGCAGCGGCCCCTGGAGCTGGCCGGGGTGGAGCTGAACCTGGGCTACCAGCCCCACATGCTGCCCCGGGGCCTTCGCCTGGAGCTGTTGGACCCTGCCGGACGCTGGCAAGAGGCGGCCTTCTCGGCCCGCCTGGCGCCACTGATGGCCGTGCTAGCCCGCCCCGCCCAGACCCCGGCCCGCTACCTGCTCACCCTCGAGCGGCCCCGCCCGGCCAAAGGCCTGCGCCTCGTCCTGACCCGTCCGGGCCGCGAGCCTTGGGTCATTGCCGAGCTGGGCCTGAATACCCCATAATCAGGGGGGAGATGCCTAGGGGGTCCGCCCCGGGTCCCTGCCCGGTTTTGCCGCGCACCGCTCGGAGGATCGAACCATGCTCAGACTCGTCCGCCTGTTGGCCCTGCTCTGCGTTCTGTGTCTCGCGCTCCCCGCCTTGGCCGCGCCGCCCACGGCTTGCCGCCTGCTCACCCCGGCCGAGGTGGGCAAGGCCCTGGGCCTGGCCATGGAGCCGGGCAAGCCCACCGGCCCCAACCCCATGGGCCAGACCCTGTGCTTTTTCGCGGTAAAGGAATCGCGGGTGGACCGCTACGCCCAGATCACCCTGACCCTGCCCCCGCCCAAGCTGAGGAAGGCCCTGCCCGCCTCCAAGCTCTTCGCCGACGCCAAGGCGCGCACCGCCGGGGCCAAGGCCATAAGCGGTCTGGGCGATCAGGCCTTCTGGGGGGGCGTCGGCAATAAGATGGGAGCCGGGCTGCACGTGCTCCGGGGCGACTACTACTTGATCGTGGATACGGCCACCGGCGACAAGGACAAGGACTTGGCCTCGGCCAAGGAGCTGGCCGCGCTAATGCTCAAGCGATTGAAGTAAGGGGGCAGTATAGGCTGGGCGCAGCCAAGCGAAACCCAGCAGTACCTACCGTTCTTTTTTGATCCAGAAACAGTGTGTCATCGCGAGCAGCGGCGGCCCCAAACGGTTGCTGAAAAGGGAAGGTCCTCCCGCCGCGAGGTGGCGATCTTCCTTGGTGCTGTCTCCGGCTTCGTGGTGGGATGAAGAGAGAGAAGAGGGAAGAAAAAGAAAAAAGAAAAAGCTTTTTTTGTCGGGGTCACTCGGGGCCGGCATAATAGCTGGGGTAAATGAGAAAAGCCCGCTGGCGGGGCGGCCTCGCAAAGTAGGGCAAGCGGACACAGGTCCGCTTTTGTTTTGGTGGGTCGGCGGGAGAGGCGCTTCGGTTGGGCGCGGAGATGCCGGCCCCTTGGCGACCCCGGCGGGGGGGTGGGGGAGAAGAAAAACGGGGAAGAAAAATAAATAAGTGCTGGTATGGCAGGCAGGCCAATGTAGGGGCGGGGTTTATTCCCACCCGAGAGACTCCCGCGCCTTAGCAGTCGGGCGTAAATTACGAACGCCTATTTTGATCTAGAAAACAGAAAGTCATCGCGAGGAGCGGCGGCCACGGGCGGTGGCAGAAAGGGGAAGCCCTTCCGCCGCGAGGTGGCGATCTTCCTTGGTGTTGTCTCCGGTTTGGGACAAAGAGAAGAGAGGGGGAAAAGAAAGAAGAAGCGTTTTTTTGTCGAGGTCACTCGGGGCCGGCATAACAGCAGGGGCAAACGAGAGAGGCCCGCTGGCTGGGCGGCTTTGCGGAGTAGGGCAAGCGGACACAGGTCCGCTTTTGTTTTGGTGGGGTCGGCGGGAGAGGCGCTTCGGTTGGGCGCGGAGATGCCGGCCCCTTGGCGACCCCGGCGAGGGGGGTGGTGGGGGGAGAAGAAAAGAAAGAAGAGAAGCGATAAGAGCGGAACGGGCCGCTCAGACCAGCTCCATCTTTTCCACCTCCAGCCGGATGTAGGCGTAATCGCCCTCGGGCGGCAGCCAGGAGGCCTGGCCCCAGGTGGGCACCAGGCAGCCCTCCATGCGCCGCCAGCGCCCGAAGCGCGCCTGCCAGGGCGTGGCCGCGAAGCTCTTGTCCGCCCGCTGTTGCCAGCGGGCCGGGGTGTAGAAGCTCAGCGGCAGGCCGCGCCGCGAAAAGCGGAACACGCCCTCGGCCTCCACCCCGCCCAAACGGACCACCGCCCGCGCCGAGGTCTCGTTGATCTCTTCCCAGCTGAGATGCTCGCCGGGCAGCAGGGCCAGGGGGAAGAAGGGTGCCTCGGCCAGCCAGCGTTGCAGCGAGCCCTGGTCCAGCTCCGGCGCGTCCTCGGCCCGGGCCAGGGTCAGCCAGCCCCACAGGCTCACCAAGAGCTTGCCCCGCCCCAGCTCCAGGGCGTCGCGGGCGAAGACCACCATCAGGCGCGACATCCTGAGGCGCGCGTTCCACACCATGCCCGGCGGGTTCAGCGACCAGGCCTGGCTGCCCTGCCAAGGCTGCCAGGGCCGGGCCGCGCTCAGGCGCATTTGGCCGCGCACCGTGGCCCGCGCCAGGCGGGGCTCTCCGCCCGCCGGGGGCAGGGCCTGCTCCAGATAGCGCCGCACCGGCGCGGGAAGGCCTTCCAGCTCGCCGGGACGGCGGGCCACCGGCTCGGACTGGGCCATGAGGCTCCGCGCCACTTCCTCGCCCCGGCGGGCGAAGCGCTGCCCGCCCCACCAGGCCAGGCCGATGATCGCGGCGGCCGTGGCCACCAACAACGAGAGAAAAATGCTTAGGAACATTTGGAGCAGTCGCGTCCTTTGCCGTCCAGGGTGTCGATCCATTGCGCGGTGGTAAGGACCCGCGAAAAACGCATGGCCTGGGTGACCAGCACCGCGCGGTGCAGCTCCTCGGCCGTGACCTTGCCCGCCTGGTTGGCAATGTCCAGGGTGCCGGTGGCGTCGTAGAGGAACTCCACGTCCAGGCCCCGGTGAAAGGCCTGGCGGGCGGTGGTGTCGCAGCACATCTGGGTCATGTAGCCGCAGATGGCCACCGTGTCCGCGCCGATGGACTCCAGCCACGGCCCCAGCTCGGTGCCGGTGAAGGAGCCGGGCAGCTGCTTTGCGATGAGCACCTCGCGGGGGCGCGCGGCCACCTCGGGCATCAGCTCCCAGCCCGGCGAGTTCAGGCGAAAGGCCGGGGCCTGGGGGTCGGGCGAACCGTGCTGGATCACGGCCACGGGCACGCCGTGGCGCGTCGCCGCGTCCATGGCCTCCAGCACCTTGGCCAGGCTGTTCGGCGGGTGGCTAATCGGCAGGGCGCCGGTGAAGTATTCCTTCTGCACGTCTATGACCAACAGGGCCCGCATGGTTCGCGCCTCCGTGAGGGTGTTGGGCCAAGATTAACACACCCCGGGCAGGGCCGCGCTTGGTGCGGCGGGCACATTGGACTACAATTAACCGGAGATTATCGCCGCGCCCGACCAGCGGCCCTAGGGAGGACCAAGCCATGAAAAAGCCGCTCACCCGGATAGAGCCCCACGGCTCAGGCCATCACCACGCCTGCTGCGGCGGGCCGCCCACCCCGCGCCCCGCCCTGGCCGGGCTCCCCCGCGAACAGCGCCTGTTGGCCGCGCTCCTGGCCGAGCAGGGGCCCGTGCCGCTCACCGTGGAGCGCCTGGCCCTGGGCCGCCGCTTTTTGGCCGTGCAGGCGGATGGGGTGGTGGGACTGTCTTCGACTCTTGGGGCCGCCCCCGCGCCGGGCGAGGCCGAGAAGGCCCGGGGCTTGGCCGGAGCTCCCCTGGGCGAGGTGGCCGGACTGGTGATGAACGACTCGCCCTGGCTGGCCAGCCTGGGCCTGGCCGCGCTCAACGCCGCGCGGCCCGCGCCCCCGGAGGCCCGCCCCGCCGGGGCCGACGAGCTGCTGTGCGAGCTGGCTCCGGGCAAGCGCGTGGTGGTGGTGGGCGACTTCCCCTTCACCGCCGCCCTGGGCGAGATCGCGGCCGAGCTCGATTTGCTGGAGCTGCGCCCCGGCGCGGAGACCCCGCCCACCGAGGAGTGGGAGGCCGTGCTGGGCCGCTCTCAGGTGGCGGCGATCACCTCCACCACCCTGCTCACCCGCGCCCTGGCCTGGGCCCTGGAGGCCGCGCCCCAGGCGGTGCGGGTGCTGGTGGGCCCCAGCACGCCCTGGTCGCCGGTGCTGTTCAGCCATGGGGCGGACGTGCTGGCCGGCTCGCGGGTGGATGACCCCGAGGCGGTGATGGAGGCGGTGGCCCAAGACCTGGGCTTCCGGGCCATCAAGAAGCGCGGCGTGGCCTCGTTAGTTTGGGCCAAGCCGGGCAGCGGGCTCTAGCCGTCCCTACTTCTTGCAGCCGTGGTGATAGTAGTGGTCGCAGTCGTGGTTCTTGAGGATGCACTTGCACACCCAGGTGCGGCACTCGCTCACCGCCCCGCAGAAGCCGTGCTTGACCATACAGTCCTCGCAGGCGGTTTTCTTGAACTCGATGCAGGGCGGGACGCAGTGGCGAATCAGGTCCCAGGCCAGCTCGTAGCCGCATAGCTTGGGCAGCTCGTACAGGCATTTGAAGCTGAGACCATCGATGCCCAGTTCCCGGGCCTTTTGGCAGTTTTGCAGGCACTGATTCATGGCCTCGGGGCCGGTGAGCCCCTCTTGGGCCAGGAAGTCCTGGCACCCCTGCTTGCAGTCGGTTTGCTGGGCCCCGGCCCCGACCGGGACCAGAAGCAGCAGTGCGGCTACCAGCAGTGCGAACCATGGACGGGCGGAACGCGGACCAGGCATGGCCCTCCTCCTCGTAATAGGGTTGGCAGGGGCGGGAGGTGGCGGCCACCGTGGCCCGGACAGGCTGAACGGGCAAATCCCCTGACGACGGCCTATCTTAATACGCCGGCCGCGCGAGGTCAAAGGGCTCCTTTTTGCGGTGCCTCGCAGCCTGACACGGTTTATAGTAGGCCCCAACCCGCCGGAATCTCCCGGCCCCCATCCCGCGAGGAGACGCCATGAACCTGAGCCTGGACCACGTGCACATGCGCTGCCAAGACATGCAGGCCACCGAGGACTTCTACCTAAACATGTTCGGCGGCGAGGTGGTGGCCCGCCTCCAGGTGCGGGGCAACACCCTGGTGCGGGTCAAGGTGGGGGACATCTTCCTGGCCCTGTCGCCCAAGCGCGGCGACGAGCCCGAGCCCCAAGAGGCCGATCCCCGCTGGGGGGCCTATGAGCTGGGCTTCATCGTGGACGACGTGCAAAAGGTCTACGAGGAGCTCAGCGCCAAGGGGGTGGAGTTCATCATCCCGCCCATGGAGCCGCGCCCCGGCGTGCAGGCCGCTTTCCTCAAGGCCCCCGACGGCATGAAGATCGAGATACTGCACAGGGATTAGCGGCTAAAGAACGAGGGGGCTGCGCCACGCCTCCGCATACGGCGTTGCGGGCTTCGCTCCAATCTCGACGTATTGACCAATACGCCTCCGATTGTCGCTCGCCCGCGCCTTGTCTGCGAAGCAGTGGCTGTGCCTGGGTTGGGGGCGGCCTTTGCTGGCCGGAAAGCTTTACGAGTTAAGTTGTTCTCTGCTGGCCCCGATAGCTCTGCTATCGGGGCTGCCGCCCCTGGGGCGGCGGCAAGAAATCTTTGCACAGGCCCACGCGGCCCCTAAGATTTCTTGCCGCTGCGCTGCGCTGCGCGGCCCCGACAGACAAGCTGTCGGGGGCAACAAGATCATCTCTTAATAAACCTTCTGCTGCCCCCGATAGCTCTGCTATCGGGGCGCCGAAGGCGCAAGAAATCCTTGCGCCGCTTCTTGCCTAGTCTTCCTCGTAGCGGCTGGGTATGATCGCGCCCTGGGCGGCCGAGGCGGTGAGCCGGGAGTAGAGGGCCAGGTACCCGCTGGTGATGCGCGGCTTGGGCCGCTGCCAACCCTCGAGGCGCTCGGCGATCTCCGCCTCGCTCAGGTCCACGTCCACCCGCCGGTTGGCGATGTCCACGGTGATGCGGTCGCCGTCCCTGACCGCCGCCAGCGGCCCGCCCTCGGCGGCCTCGGGCGAGATGTGCCCCACGAAGCAGCCGTTGTTGGTGCCCGAAAAACGCCCGTCGGTGACCAGGGCGGTCTGCTTGGCCAGCCCCTGGCCGTAGAGCATCTTCATGGCCAGGGCCATCTCGGGCATCCCCGGCCCGCCCTTGGGCCCCTCGTAGCGGATCACCACCACGTCGCCCGGCTTGATCTTCTGGGCCAAGATGGCCTGGTTGGCGTCCTCCTCGCAGTTGAAGACACGGGCCGTGCCGGTGAACAGATGCATGGCCGGGTCGATGGCCGCCGGCTTGGTCACCGCCGAGTCCGGGGCCAGGTTGCCCCTGAGCACCGCCAGGCCGCCCTGGGCGGACCATGGGTCGTCCATGCTACGGATGATCTCGCTGCCGTTCTTCTTGGCGTTTTGCACGTTCTCGCGCACCGTCTTGCCGCTCACCGTGGGGTTGTCCGCGTTGAGTAGCGGCAGCAGCTCGCGCATCACCGCCGGCACCCCGCCCGCGGCGTGGAAGTCGGGCACGTTGGGCGGCGCGGAGGGATAGATCTTGGCCAGGTGCGGCGTGGTCTTGGAGAACTCCTCGAACACCTCGACGCCCATCTCCACCCCGGCCTCGTAGGCCACGGCCAGCATATGCAACACCATGTTGGTGGAGCCGCCCATGGCCAGGCCCAGGCGCACCGCGTTCTCCAGGCCCGCCCGGTTGATGATCTCGCGGGCGGTGGGGCCTTCGTCCACCATGGCCACGATGCGCCGCCCCGCCGCCTGGGCCGACGCCAGGCGGGCCGAGTACACCGCCGGGATGGTGGCGCTGCCCGGCAGGCTCATGCCCAGCCCCTCGGCCGCGCAGCACATGCTGTTGGCCGTGCCCAAAAAGCTGCACGAGCCGCAGGTGGGCATCACGCTGTTCTCCAGCTCGTCGAACTCCTCCTGGGTCATGCGCCCGGCGGTGAGCATGCCCACCCCCTCGGGCAGGGCGGTGATGTCCGCCGGGCGGCCGTCGAACTGGCAGCCGCCCAGGGAGGGCCCGCCGTTGACCAGAATAGTGGGCAGGTCCAGGCGCGCGGCGGCCATCAAAAGGCCGGGCACGATCTTGTCGCAGGAGCCCAAGAGCACCAGGGCGTCGAAGCGGTGGGCTTGGGCCACCACCTCCACCGAGTTGGCGATCACCTCGCGCGAGGGCAGGATGTAGCGGATGCCCATATGGCCGTTGCCCACCCCGTCGCAGCAGCCGATCACCCCGAACTCCATGGGGGTGCCTCCGGCCTGGAAGATGCCTTGCTTCACCGAGGCCGACACCTGGCCCAGGTTGAAGTGGCCGGGCACGATGTTGCTCTCGGTGTTGGCGATCCCGATGATGGGGCGCTCCAGGTCGTAGTCGCTGTGGCCCATGGACTTCATCAGAGCCCGGACCTTGGACCAGCGGGGACCGTTGAGGATATCTTTGGCGCGGCGCGGCATGGGTGTCTCCGGTGTTGGGGTTATGCCCTTGTATATGCCCCCGCCCCGTATCTTGTCCAGCGCCCCGGCGGGGTTTGACCCGGCCCGTGGGGGGATAATATTATGAAAGCGGCTCACGTACGCCGGGAGGGGGTAGCCATGAAAGGGATCACGCAGAGGCTGATCAGCCGGGTGGAGCGCTATACCATCGTCGCCCTGCTGCTGATGATGGTGGTGGTGATCCTGCTCTCCACCGCGGAGCTGGGCATCATGCTGGTCACTGACCTGATCAACCCGCCCTTCATGCTCTTCAAGATCAGCGAGCTTTTGGAGATCTTCGGCTTTTTCTTCATGATCCTCATCGGCCTGGAGCTGATCGAGACCATCCGCATGTATCTGGACGAGTCCAAGATTCACGTGGAGGTGGTGTTCCTGGTGGCTATGATCGCGGTGGCCCGCAAGGTGATCATCCTGGACGCCAAGACCCAGGAGCCCATGACCCTCATCGCCGTGGCCGCGGTGATCGTGGCCCTGTCGCTGGGCTACTACCTGGTCAAACGCTCGCACGGCAAGAAAGAAAAGAAAGAATCCTAGCCGCTCTCCGGCGGCCGGCTCCATCGCTATCGCCAGGCAAAAAGATGGGGGCCCGGCTTGGCGGCCGGGCCCCCGTGGGGTGATTTAGAAAAGGTCTAATGAACGCTTTTCTAAACTCTACGCACTCCTAGAAGACGAAACGGAACTGCACGCCGAGCAGCCACTCGTCGCCGATGCTGTTGCCCGTGGTCGGGCTGTCGCCGTGGCTGAAGTAGGAAAACTCGGGGTGGATGCCGAAGTTCTTGGTGAACTGGTAAGGCACGGCGATGAAGTAGCCCATGCGGACGTTCTCGTCCTTGGAGAAGCCGTTCTTGCCGGACCAGGCGTCGTTGGAGAAGTTCTCGTAGCCCACGCCACCGGTGATCATGATCTTGCCGATCTTGTACTCGCCGGCCAGGATACCACCGTAGATGGTGGTGTCGTCGATACCGCCGGTGGTGATGCCGTTGCGGTAAGGCTGGGTAAGGGCGACGGGGTAGAAGGGATACTCAGTCGCGAAGTTCACGCCGTAGTGGCCCTGGAACTTTAGGGTGAAGGCGCCGACAGTGTACTTGATCGGGAGCACGAAGGCCCAGGTGTTGTAGCTGTCGTCAAAGGCGCCGGTGTTGCCGGACTCATACTTGTGCTGCACGAAGTTGAAGCCGGGGTGAGTCATGAAGCCACCGTACTTGAGCATGAAGGTCAAGCTGGCGCGGGGGAACACGAAGGTGCTGTCGGTGCCGGCACCGAAGTAGTTGTTCTTCTGGCGCGGCTCTTCCAGCGCGAACTGGACGCCCCACTTGGCGGTGTTGTAGGTGAACTGCACCTGGGGTACACGGTGAGGCCACAGCAGACCCCAGCCGAACAGCAGCAGGTGGGCGTTTTCGTTCAGGCCCACATACTGACGGGGATGGTAGGCCAGGGAGCCGAACCAGTTGTCGGTCTGACCGGCCAGGATGCGGCAGTTGCCCACGCGCCAATAGGCGTAGGCGTAACGCAGGCTGACATCGGCAGTGGGCTGGAGGCTCCTCAGGCCCAGCTCGATACGGCCGCCCACGTTTTTGTCCACGCTGTAGAAGCGCCCCCGCAGGTAGCTGTGCCCGGGCATGTTCAGGAACCAGGTGCCCACGTCGGCGCCGCTGGTGGTGAGCTCGGAGCTCTTATTCCACCAACCGATGTCGGTCAGCATACGAGCGCCCATCTGGAAGGTGTAGGTCGAAGGCGACACGTCCGCCATCGCCGGCACCGACATGGCCAACAGGGCCATCATAGTGATGGCCACAATCAACAGTTTCTTCATCAGCCTTTCCTCCTTGCCAAAACATGGAAAAGCGGCCCGGCCCACTTGGACCGGAGCCATTCCCCGGATCCTAGCCAGATCAGGGGGACCAACTAGCCATCCAATGTTTACAATTAGTTACAAGGGCGGGGGAATGGTGCAAACGCACCATTTTCCGTGGCAAATATTGTTATTTTAGATGAGGGGATTTGTTCAGGCGAAGGCGGCCTAGTTGTTTTCGAAGGCGCGCCCGTCCAGCCGGACCACCCGGGCCTCGATGGCGAACTTCACGATGTCGGCCACGCTCTTGAGGTTGAGCTTGTCCATCAGGCTGGCCCGGTGGCGGTTCACCGTGTTGGGGCTGATGCAGAGCTGGTCGGCGATCTGGGTGTAGGTGAGGCCCTCGGCGATGAGCTGCATGACCTCGCGCTCGCGGGGAGTGAGGCTGGCGAACTCGCCGCGCTTGCCCCGGTTGGGCCGGCCCATCCAGCTGCCGAAGCGGCCCAGCACCTGGGCGGACAGGGCGGGGGGGAGGTAGGTCTTGCCCTCGGCGGCGGCCTTCACCGCCGCGACCAGGTCGCGGTAGCCGCAGCTTTTGTCCAACACCGCGGCCACCCCGGCCTCCAGGGCCAAAAAGACGCTGCTCTCGCGCAAGGCGTAGGTGGAAAACAGGATGACTCTGGGGGAGGATTTCTTGTCGGCCAGGCGGGCGGCCACCTCCAGACCGCCGAGCCCGGGCAGGTAATAATCGATCAGGGCCACGTCCGGGGCCGCTCCCTCGATCTGCTTGATCACCTCTTGCCCGCTGCTCAGCTCGGAGACCACCTGGACTCCCTGGCAGTCGCCTAGCATCCGGGCCATGCCCCGGCGCAGGATTATGTTGTCCGTGGCGATCAGGGCTTGGATGGCGTTGCCTGGTCTCATAATTATTAACTCGATGGAAATAATTACTTAATAGGGCAATGGCATCTCCGCTGTCCCCCCCAAAGTTGACTCATGCGCGTGGTGATACCGAGCTAGGCGATTGCTCTTGGTCAGACCAATCTACCGGCGATTGGGTTTCCCATTCTATGATGGCGGTTATGTTTTGTCCAGTGAACTTTCCCTCCAACCCGGGTCCTTTCGTGTGAATCCAGGGGGCGGGGCCGGGAAAGCGCCGTTGGCTGGCCCGGTTGCATCCACTTGTCCCCTAAGGTGCCGGTTTGGTTACAGGAGACCCGCCCGGAGGCGGGGGCCGGGGGCCGAAGATAGCACACCAGGGTGAACGGCCCGCTTCTTCACATTTTCCTTGACAATATCGGCGCGCCGCTGGTATACCGTATACAGTATCCAAAAGGAGTGCTGATGAGCAAGCAAAATCCTAGCCGTGAAAAGCATCTCTGGTGGCGCTGGCAGCCGCCCGGCCGGGGTCCGTCCGCGCTCTGAAGCAACTCAGCTAGCAGCCGCGCCGCGGGCCCCAGGGCCCGCGGCTGTTTTTAGGCCCTGTTTTCAGTTGAAACGATTCGTCAGGAGTACAAGGAGAGAGTCATGGAGCAGGTAAAGGTCTTACTCGACGAGCAGGAGATGCCCAAGCGCTGGTACAACGTGCAGGCCGACCTGCCCACCCCGCTGGCCCCGCCCTTCCATCCGGCCACCATGGAGATCGCCACCCCGGAGCAGATGAACGTCATCTTCCCCATGGCCCTGTTGGAGCAGGAGATGAGCCCGGCGCCCTTCTTCGACATCCCCGAAGAGGTGATGCAGGTCTTGGCCCTGTGGCGGCCCACTCCCCTGATGCGCGCCCGCAACCTGGAAAAGGCCCTGGACACCCCGGCCAAGATCTATTTCAAGAACGAGTCGGTCTCCCCGGCGGGCTCCCACAAGCCCAACACCGCGGTGCCCCAGGCCTACTACAACAAAAAAGAGGGCATCAAGCGCATCGCCACCGAGACCGGCGCCGGCCAGTGGGGCAGCGCCATGAGCCTGGCCTGCCAGATGTTCGGCCTGGACTGCCGGGTGTACATGGTTCGGGTCAGCTACAACCAGAAGCCCTACCGCAAGTCCATGATCAACACCTGGGGCGCCGAGATCTTCGCCAGCCCCAGCGACCAGACCGAGTCGGGCCGCGCGGCCCTGGCCCAAAACCCGGATCACCCCGGCTCCCTGGGCCTGGCCATCTCCGAGGCGGTGGAAGACGCGGTGAGCCACGACGACACCAACTACTCCCTGGGCTCGGTGCTCAACCACGTGTGCCTGCACCAGACGGTGATCGGCGAAGAGGCCATCAGGCAGATGAAAAAGATCGGCGAGAAGCCCGACGTGGTCATCGGCTGCATCGGCGGCGGCTCCAACTTCGCGGGCCTGGCCTTCCCCTACGTGCGCGAGAAGATCGGCGGCATGGACGTGCGCATCCTGGCGGTGGAGCCCGCCTCCTGCCCCACGGTGACCAAGGGCATCTATGCCTATGACTACGGCGACATGGCCCACCTGGCCCCCATCGTGATGATGCACACCCTGGGCCACACCTTCGTGCCCCCGGGTATCCACGCCGGCGGCCTGCGCTATCACGGCATGAGCCCCCTGGTCAGCCGCCTGAAGGAAGACGAGCTCATCGAGGCCATCGCGGTGCCTCAGCTGGAGTGCTTCGAGGCCGGGCTCATGTTCGCCCGCTCCGAGGGCATCATCCCGGCGCCCGAGTCCACCCACGCCATCCGGGCCGCGGTGATCGAGGCGCTCCAGGCCAAGGAAGAGGGCAAGGAAAAGACCATCCTGTTCAACCTCTCGGGCCACGGCCACTTCGACATGAGCGCCTACGACGCCTTCCTGGCCGGCCAGCTGAGCAACTACGAGTATCCCCAGAAGATGGTGGACGAGGCCCTGAGTAAGCTGCCTCACATAACCCTGCCCGCCTAAAACGTCACCCCGCCCCCGGCGCGCTTACAACCCGGCGCGCCGGAGGGCATGACCCATATCCCTATCCCTAGCGCCGCCCGGCCCCGGTTCTCCCACCGGGGCCGGGCTTTTCTTGGGGAAATCACGATATCTCCCCAGGCGAAACCGGTCATGCTATAATGCGCGGCGGTTTCAATCGGATATCCGAATAACCGGCGCAGGCCTGGCGGGGCGCAGCAGGGGAGAGGCATCGGCTTGTTGACCAATCCGCAGGGGAAACGAATGGTTACCACTAATGAGTTCGTGGAGAGGCTGATCAGCTCTTGTCCGGATGGCATCATCGGGGTCAACCGCGGAGGCACGGTGGTCATCTTCAACCAGGGCGCGGAAAAGCTGACCGGCCTGCCCGCCTCCCGAGTGCTGGGCAAGCTGTCCATCACCCAGGTCTACGAGCCGCCCGAGTTGGCCCGCAAGGTGAAAAAGGCCTTATACGGTAGCGAGTTCGGTGGGGTAGGCGTCTTGGACGGCATGGAGGTGGAGGTGTCTGGCGCGGGGGGCCGCAAGGTCCCCATCCGGCTTTCGGCCACCCTGCTCCTCGAAGACGGACAAGAGATCGGCTCGGTGGGTTTTTTCCACGACATGAGCGCCCGCAAGGAGCTGGAGACGGAGCTGCGCCGCCACTCCATCACCGACAGCCTCACCAGTCTGTACAATCGCCGCCACTTCCACGTCACCCTGGGCCTGGAGGTGGATCGCACCATCCGCTACGGCCGTCCCCTTACCCTGGCCTTTTTCGATCTGGACTCCTTCAAGCCCTTCAACGACACCTACGGCCATCAGGAGGGCGACCACATCCTGCGCCTGGTGGGGCAGGTCATGAAACAGGCGCTGCGCAACCTGGACCAGGCTTTTCGCCTGGGAGGCGACGAGTTCGCCTTCATCATGGTGGAGACCAACGTCGACCAGGGCCGGTTGGCCATGGAGCGCTTCACCCGCTCCTTCCGGGAGCAGTGGGCCGCCAAAATGGCCTACCTGGGCGATGAGCTGCCCCCGGTGACCATGAGCATCGGCCTGGCCCAGTTGGCCCCGGGCGAAAAGGGCGACCAGCTGGTGCGGCGGGCCGACGTGGCCATGTATGAGGCCAAGAAGGACGGCGGGGACCGGGTGGTCAAGGCGCGCATGGAGATAAAGGAATAGGGGCGGCCTGGGCCCGGCCGGGTAAGGCCCTCTTTATTTTCCCACGGTTCGTATGCTACTAATTTAATTAACAACCAAATACGGTCATCCGGCGGGCCGGGAACCGTCCTGCCCGCCGGGGACGCGGTATTCGCCTGTTGCCGTTCCCTGGGCTGATCGCGCGCCGCTTGCTGTCCGCCTTTCTTGTCCGCATCCTCCGTTGAACGACACCGCCCCCACCCGCCGCGGCGGGAGGCCCCGCCAGCCTCCCAAGCTTCCCAGTTTTACGCCCCCTTTGCGTCTCCGGGCCCGCCGCCGGCGGCCGCCAACCCGCCAAGGAGGTGCGATCATGCGGGACACCCAGGCCCAACCGGGCAAGAAGCTGAAGTTGCAGATTCACCAGGACGACGCCCCGGCCCTGCAAAGCCAGGGACAGGAGTTTTGGAGCGCCATCAAGGGGCGCACCATCAGCCCCGACGACCGGGTGGCCTTCCGGGGGATGCTCCTGGAGGTGAAGGGCACCAAGCCCAAGGGGGCCATCCAGGTGGGGGAGCGCACCGCCATCAAGATGGAGGTCGCTACCTCGCCGGTGACCCTGGCCTGCGCCGGCTGCGGCCACCAGCACCAGGCTCCCCAAGAGAGCTGCGCGTCCTGCGGCCAGGACCTGCCCCTGGTCTCCCTGTAGGGGAGAACCAAACTGTTGGGTAATTAGAATGGTTTAAATCGCCAGGTTAAAATAATGGCCGTTGTTTGCTTGCGGGCCTTGTGCCAAAATTAAGTAATATAAGTCCGATTTGGGCTTATGGCCGTGGTCCGCGCCTGGGACGCGCGCCGCCACGCGATGCCTGCTGCCCGCGCTAATCCATCGTCGCGCGGCCGAGAGGACCGTCCAGGCTTGTATTCGCGTTTCAAAATTTCATCCCGCCTGCGCTGGGGATTCGTCGTCCTGTTGACCCTGCTGTTCATCGTGGGCCTTTTGGGCCTGTACGCGGTGAACCGGGTCAGCCGCATCAACCGCTCCATGTACAAGCATCCCTTCACGGTCAGCAACGCCACCCAGCGCCTGGAAACCAACTCGGTGCGCATGCAGGTTTTCCTGGACCAGATGATGGCCGTGGAGAACCCGGTCTCCCAGCGGAATGTGGTCAACCGTCTGAATGCGGTGCACCGCAAGGTGGAGCAGGACCTGGCGCTCATCGCGGAGCGCTACCTGGGCCCGCGCAAGGACGTGGCCCAGGCCCGGGAGTTGTACGCCCGCTGGATGGGCCTGCACGACCGGGTGTCGCGCCTGGTGCTGGACGGCGAGAGCAGCCAGGCGCTGGAGCTTCTCCGGCTGAAAAACCGGCCCATGTCCAAGGCATGCCAGGCCGCCACCCAGGTGATCAGGCAATTCGCCTTCCAAAAGGCCGACTTTTACATAGACAAGTCTCAGGAGAGTCTGCGCCAGGCCAAATGGATGCTGGCCGCTGCGGTGGTGGTGGCGGTGCTCATGGCAGGGTTGCTGGCCTTTTGGCTGGGCCGCTCCATCACGCGCCCCCTGTCCCAGGTGGCCGCCCTGTCCGAGGCCATGGCCTCGGGCCGCCCGGCCGAGCCGGTCTCCTACCAGGCCGATGACGACCTGGGACGCCTGGCGGCCAACCTCAGGGCCATGCTCAGCGGCCTGGTGGGCGAGGCCACCTCGCTCAAGGACCACATCCCCGCGGTGCTGTGGATGGCCGACCTGAACCTGATGCTCACCTTTGTCAATCCCGCTGCCGCCCCCCTGGCCGAAGCCCTGGCCGGCCGCCCCCTGGACCAGATCCTGCTCCAGCTCACGGTGGAACAGGTGTTCGCCGACCAAGAGGGCCTGACCCCCCTGCTGGCCGCGGACGTGCTGGCGCGAGAAGTGGAACGCGCCGCGGAGGTGGACTTCACCCACAACGGCAAGTCCCTGCACCTGCAACAGGTGATCGCGCCGATGCACGACCTGGACGGCCGCCTCACCGGGGTGATGGGGGTTGGGCTGGACATCAGCGACCGCCGCCGCATGGAGCGGGCCCTGGCCGAGAGCGAGTCCCAGTTCCGCCGGGCCATCATGAGCGCCCCGCTGCCCATCATGCTCCACGCCGAGGGCGGCGAGGTGGTCCAGGTGAACCAGGCCTGGACCCGCCTTACCGGCTACAGCGCCGAGCAATTGGACACGCTGGAGCACTGGCTACGGCTGGCCTACGGCGAGGACTGGGCCAAGGTGGACCAGGTGGTCAGCGATTTGCACCATAACCTCACCGGACCCCAGCGCCAGGGAGAGTTCACCATCCGCACCGCCGACGGCCAGCAGGTCGTCTGGGACTTCTCCTCCGCCCCCTTGGGCAACCTGCCCGACGGCCGCCGCCTGGTCCTGTCCATGGCCACCGACGTGACCCGGCGCAAGCGCGACGAGGCCGCCATCCGCGAGGCCGAGGAGCGCTTCCGCACCCTGGTGCAAAACGTGCCCGGCGCGGTGTACCGCTGCTTCCACGACGCCGACTGGACCATGATCTACGTTTCCGAGAGCATAGAGGAGGTCACCGGCTACCCGGCCGAAGACTTCATCGGCAACCGGGTGCGCTCCTACGAATCGCTGATCGTCCCCGAGGACCAGGCCCGGGTGCGGGCCGAGGTGGAGGCGGCCCTGGAAGCGGGGCGCCCCTTTACCCTCGAGTACCGGGTGAATCATGCCGGGGGCGGGCAGCGCTGGATCTTCGAAAAGGGCTCCGAGGTGCGCGGCGAGCAGGGTGCGTTTTTTTGCCTGGACGGGGTGCTCATCGACATCACCGAGCAGAAGCGGGCCGAGCAGGCCCGGCTGCGCTCCGAGGCGCTCTACGCCGCCATGTTCGACCGGGCGGGGGACGCCATCCTGCTCATGGCCGCCGACGGCGAGGAGGCGGGCACCATCCTCGCGGCCAACCAGGCGGCCGCCGTCCTGCATGGCTACGAGGTCTCCGAGCTGATCGGCATGAAGGTCAGCGACCTGGTGGTGGAGCACAAGCCGGGCCGCATGGAGCGCATCCTGTCCGGCGAGTGGGTGCTCGACGAGGTGGAGCACCGCCGCAAGGACGGCAGCACCTTCCCCCTGGAGATCAGCGCCGGGATCGTGGCCCTGGAGGGCGAGCGCTTCATCCTGGCCATGGACCGCGACATAAGCGGGCGCAAGCAGGCCGAGAAGGAGCGCCGCGAGCGCGAGGTGCGCTTCCGGGAGCTGTTCAACAACATGAGCTCCGGGGTGGCCATCTACCGCGTGTCTCCCGACGGGCGCGAGTTCTTCTTCCAGGACATCAACCCCGCCGGCCTGCGCATGGCCGGGCACGCGCTGGAGCAGGTCATCGGGGCCGAGGTGCGTGAGGTCTTCCCCAGGATCAACGACCTGGGCCTGTTGCAGGTGTTTCAGCGGGTGTGGGCCAGCGGCCGGCCGGAGCACCACCCCGCCACGCTCTACGAGGACGAGAACCTTTCGCTGTGGGTGGAAAACTACGTGTGCAAGCTGCCCAGCGGCGAGGTGGTGGCCATTTACGACGACCTGACCCAGATAAGAAAAGAGGAGCAGGAGCGGGCGCGCCTGGAGGGCCAGCTCTTGCAGTCCCAAAAGCTGGAGGCCCTGGGCACCCTGGCCGGGGGCATCGCCCACGACTTCAACAACATTCTGGCCGCTATCATGGGCTACACCGAACTGGCCAGGAGCGAGGTGTCTCCGCGCAGCCGGGCCCTGCCGGACCTGGACCAGGTGCTCGCGGCCAGCGAACGGGCCCGGGTGCTGGTGCGCCAGATACTGTCCTTCGCGCGGCGCAGCCAGGAGCCGCGCTCGCCCATGGGCCTCACCCCGGTGATCCAGGAGACCTTCCGGCTGCTCCGGGCCACGGTGCCCGCCACGGTGGAGATGGTGCTCCACGAGCCCCTGGCCAAGGAGCAGGTGGACGCCGATCCCACCCAGATGCACCAGCTCATCATGAACCTGTGCACCAACGCGGCCCAGGCCATGGAAGACGAGGGCGGGCAGCTGGAGCTGTCCCTGGACCGGGTGGAGCTGGACCGGGAAAGCGCGGCGGGCTACGCGGATCTGGAGGCGGGGTCATATTTGCGCCTGTGCGTGAACGACGACGGCCCGGGCATCCCCCCCGAGATCAAGGGCCGCATCTTCGAGCCCTTCTTCACCACCAAGGAGCCCCACCAGGGCACCGGCATGGGCCTGGCCGTGGTGCACGGCATCGTGGCCGCCCACGGCGGGGCGGTGACGGTGTACAGCGAGCTCGGCCAGGGCACCACCTTCCACGTGTATCTGCCGGTGTACGGCGGGGTGGAACAGGAGAAGGTGCCGGAGGCCCTGCCCATGGAGTTGGGCGGCGACGAACGGATTCTGTTCGTGGACGACGAGCCGGCCCTGGCCGATCTGGGGGCCCGGGTGCTGGGCCATATCGGCTACCGGGTGGAGTCCTTCACCTCGCCCAAGGCGGCCTGGGAGGCCTTTGCCGCCACGCCGGAGGGATTCGACCTGGTAGTGAGCGACTACACCATGCCCAAGATGACCGGCCAGGACCTGGCCGGCAAGATCGCCAACCTGAGCCCCGGCACCCCGGTGATCATCTGCAGCGGCTTCAACCGCCGGATCGACGACCAGTGGCTGGAGCGCCTGGGGGTGAGCGCGGTGCTGAACAAGCCCCTGGTGGTCCGCGAGCTGGCCGAGGCGGTGCGCCGGGCCCTGGACAACAAGCCTAAACCAGCGGAATAAGCCCCACCTACGAGGCGCAACGCGGCTTGGGGGCCTTTCAGGCTTGCGCCTTGGCTGCTTGCTTCCCGCCTTGGCCCCGCTGCTTCCAGAGCAAGCCCGCCAACAGGGCCAGCCCGGCGATGGTCAGGGCGCTGGCCCCGATCATCACCACCCCATAGCCCCAGGCGTCCGAGAGCCAGCCCGCGGCCAGGGCCCCCAGCACCGAGCCCACCGCGGTGGAGGAGTTGTACACCCCCAGGGCGTTGCCCTCGGGCATGGTGGCCAGCTGGGCGGCGTAGGCGGTGCCGGCCACGATCAAGGGCGACCAGGCCACGGGCATGAACACAAACGCCGCCTGGCTCAGCAGCCAGTTGTCCCCGGTGTGCACGTAGGCCAGGAAAGACATGCCCAGCATGGAGACCAGGGTCATGAGGATGCCGATGACCAGCACCGGCCCGTCGCCGATCTTTTCGGCCAGGATTCCGGAAGGGGCGTAGGCGAAGATGCCCAGGGTGGCGGCGATGGCGTAGGACAGGGAGCTCATGCCCGCGTCCACCCCGTAGAGGTCCTTCATCAGCAGGGGATAGAGGTTGTAGACCATCCAGGTGCCTAGCATGGTCAGCACCCAGCTCAGGATGAACAGACCGAAGGGGCCGTCCCATTCCCGGACCAGGCCCTTGATGCCCCGCAGGGACAGACCCAGGCTGTGGTGCAGTGGGTTGTAGGCATGGCGGGGGGTGCGCAGGACGTGGGTCTGGAAAGAGGCGGTGGCGACCTTGCGGCGATCCTTCTCCGGAGGAAGGCCCATGCGCCCCAGGATGTAGCCCGGCACCATCAGGGCGGCGGCCAGGCCCATGCCCCACAGGGGCGCGGCCTGCAAGGCGGCGGCCAGGCCCAGGCCCAGGGCCTGCCCGGTGCCGTAGAAGGTCTGCAACCATCCGATGCGCGGGTCCCATTGCTCCTTGGGCTTGAACTCCACGATGAACATGGCGGCCACGGTGTTGGTGGCCGCCGCGCCGGCCCCCTGCACAAAGGCCAGCACCAGCCAGAAGGCCAGGTTGTGGGTGAGGGCGAAGGCCCCCAGCCCCAGGGCCAAAAGCACGTAGCCCAGGGAGTAGACCAGACGGTGCCAGCCGCCGCGGTCGGTGATCCAACCCCACAGGGGGGCGGTGAGCTGGCCCAGATAGAAGGCGGCCACCACCTCGCCGGCGGCGGAGTTGCTGCCCAGCTTGGCCACGATGAGCGGGATGAGAATGGGGGCCACACCCAGCACGGCCGCCCCCTGGAAGGCGTAGCCGCCGTACCAGCGGTCGCTGTAGGTCTTGATTCCCGAAAGCAAAAGACACTTCCTTGGCCGTGGGGGATAAATGCGGCGGCACGGCCCCCCGAAGGGAACCGTGCCTGCTTGAGAACCCAGGCTGCCACGTATGCGGCCGCGGAGGCAAGGGCCGATTTTTTTGGCGAGCGGCCCGCCTGGCCGGAGAGCGCGCCCATTGGCTACAATGAATCAATTCAACCCGGGAGAGAAACATGGAGCGCATTAGCGTAAAGACCCAGGACCATGCCGAGGGCGTGGACATCACCCGCCAGGTGCAAAAGATCGTGGCCGCCTCCGGAGTGCGCCGGGGATGGTGCGAGGTTTTCGTGCCCCACACCACCGCCGCGGTGATGGTAAACGAGGCGGCGGACCCGGCGGTGCTTAGCGACATCATAGCCACCCTGGACAAGCTAATTCCCTGGCGCGGCGATTACCGCCACATGGAAGGCAACTCGGCGGCGCATCTGAAGAGCGTGTTGCTGGGGGCCACGGTGCGCCTGCCGGTGGAAGATGGCCGCCTGTCCCTGGGCACCTGGCAGGGCATTTTCTTCATGGAGTTCGACGGCCCGCGCACCCGCAAGGCGTGGGTGGACGTGGCTTGAACGGGTCGCTTCGTCTCGCGGGGTAACGCGAAATGCCCCCTTGGCCCGGCCTCGCCTTTATGAGCTGTTATTCACCAAATCATCTGGTAATTGTAGGGATCATTATCGAGTGCGAATGGTTTATAATTAAAATCAATATGATACGCCTGCAAATATCGTAAACGCCGTGGTTTTGTTGCAAAAATGGAACGCCGGGCGGCGGCAAAAATGCGCCGAAATACATATAAATGATAGTCTTTTCCACTGGGGCAGTGGCTTGGGCGGGATGGGTTGTAAAAAAACAACTAAACACACATATCGCCAAAATAAAACAATTGATACCCTCAAAAATCTGCCGGGGTAAAAGTTAATATCTAGGATTTTTCTTGTTGCTCTATTGCCTATAAGCCTGGTTTTGAATATACTGCAAATATATTTGTCGGTTCGCAATTTAAACCTGCCCCTTCAATAAAGGAGAGAAAATTGGCCAGGAAATCGAAATGGAGTCCGGAGGATAGAAAAAAGCTGCTGAAGATGGTGGGCGACGGCGTCTCCGAGCAGGAGATCCGCGAAAAGCTGGCTTATAAAAATAAAGCCATGACTTCGGTGGAGTTCGCCCAGCAACTGAAGATGGCCATGGTGGAATCCGGCAAGATCAAGCAGGAAACCGCCCCCGCCAAGCAGGCCGCCAAGCCCGAGGTGTACAAGGTCACCTCCACCGGCCGCCTCACCGTGACCGACTTCAGCGACAAAACCGGCGCCAAGGCCGGCAGCAAGTTCAGCCTGGAAAAACCGCGCGGCCGCTCCAACGCTTGGAGACTGGTGCCGGTAGACTAAGCTTCCGCAACTCCGTATCCGCATCGCCTCCACCTGCTTCCCGCCCCATGACCCGGGCGGGACAGGTGGTTTTCGTTTGCGCGGCGAGGGACCCGGAAGACAAGCCCGGGCCGACCTATTATAATTGAAAGCCAAACGCTTACACCCACCCCGCAAGGAGGCCCCATGACCGCCTTTCGCCGCCTGAGCTCCCTGTTGATCCCGCTGTTGCTCCTGGGCCTGTGCCTGGCCGCGCCCTCATTGGCCGGCGGCAAGGAAGAGATCGTGGCCGGCAACCGCGCCGCGTCCAAGGGCCAGTTCAAGACCGCGGTAAAGCACTATGGCAAGGCCATCAAGGCCGGCGACCTGAGCCCGGCCAACCTGGCCGTGGCCTACAACAACCGGGGCAGCGCCAACGACGACCTGGGACGCCGCAAGGCCGCCCTGGCCGACTTTGCCTCGGCCCTGAAGCTCAAGCCCGACTACGCCGAGGCCTACTACAACCGCTCCTTTGCCTACGAGAAGATGGGCAAGCTGAAGGCCGCCCTGGCCGACGCCAAGAAGGCGGCCAAGCTACAGCCCAAGGACGAAACTTATTTGCAGCGGGAGTATTACCTGGCCACCAAACAAAAGTAGGTGGTAGCGAGCGGGCTTCGTCAGCCACTGGAATACTGCGTTATTGGCTGCGCTTCAGCCTCGACGTATTAATCAATACGCCTCGGCTGCTGCTCGCCAGACGCCTTGTCTTCCAGCGGCTGACTGTGCCCTTGGCCTTTAGAGAAAAAGAAAGCAGGCTACCCATGCGCGGGAAGCCTGCTTTTTGTTTTGCGATTAATCTAGGTCGTCACCGGCACAGCCAGGGAGGGTTAGACCAGGCGCGGCCAAGCGAGTTCCGCAGGCGTATATGTCAATACGCCGAGGAAACGAGCGCGGGCCGCGACGCCGTATAGCACTGCCTGGCGAAGCCGGCGGTTGAATTGTCTGGCGAAGCCGGCGCTAATAACCCAGAGCCATGCCGTCCTTGCGGCGGTCACTGGCCCCCAGCCAAACACCCTGCTCCTGGTCGCGCCACACGATCTGGCCGCCGCCCACCTGGTTGATGGTGTAGTCGGTCCAGTCCAGCAGATGCCCCCGGCGCTCCAGCTCGGCGGCCACCTCGGGCGCGAAGCCCTCCTCCAGATACACCCCTTTGCGGTCCATGCAGCGCAGGCGGGGCGCGTCCAGGGCCTGCTGCAAATTCAGGCCGTGGTCGATGAGATTCACCAAAAGCTGGGCGTGGCCCTGGGGCTGCATGTCTCCGCCCATGACCCCGAAGGCGGCGGCCAAACGGCCCTGGTCCAGGAGCATGCCCGGGATGATGGTGTGCAGAGGCCGCTTGCCCGGTTCCAGGCAATTGGCGTGGGCCTGGTCCAGGGCAAAGGAGATGCCCCGGCAGTGCAGGAGGATGCCGGTGTCAACCGGCACCAGGCCGCTGCCGAAGGGCGTGAAGATGCTGCTGATGAAGCTGACCGCGTTGCCCGCCTCGTCCCCGGCGCAGAGGTAGACCGTGTCGCTGCCCAGGGGAGGGGCCGCGCCCTCCAGGGGCAGGGCTCGCTCCGGGTCGATGCGCGCCCGGCACTGCTCGGCGTATTGCGGGGAGAGTAGCTGCTCCACCGGCGCGCGCGCGAAGGCCGGGTCGGTGACGTAGCGGTTGCGGTCCTCAAAGGCGATCTTGATGGCCTCGGCCATGAGGTGGGCCTTGTCCGCGCCCGAGGGCTCCAGGGCGGCCAGCTCGTATCCCTCCAGGATGCTCAGGATCTCCAGGGCGGTGATCCCCTGCCCGTTGGGCGGCAGCTCCAGGACGGTCCAGCCCCGGTAGCCCAGCATGATCGGCTCCACCCACTCGGAGCGGTGGGCGGCCAGGTCCTCCACGCCGAGCCAGCCTCCGGCCTTTTGCACGCAGGCGCTCATGGCCTCGGCCAGCTCGCCTTGATAAAAGACCTCGGGGCCTTGCTCGGCGATGAGCTTGAGGGTGCGGGCCAGGCCGGGGTTGACGAACATCTGCCCCGCCTGAGGCGGATGGCCCTCGACCAGGTAGGCGGCGGCCGAGTCGGGATCGGCGGCCAGGTGGTCGCGGAAGGCGGCCCATTCTCCGGCGATGACCTCGCTCACCGGGAAGCCTTGCGCCGCGTAGCCGATGGCCGGGGCCAAGAGGGTGTCCAGGCCCATGGTGCCGTGGGCGGCCACCAGATCGGCCCACCCGGCCAGGGCGCCGGGCGTGGTCACCGCGGCGCCGTGGCGGGTGGGGATTTTATGGTGTCCTTGGGAGAGGATCTGGCCGGGATCGGCCCCGGCCGCCGAGCGGCCCGAGCCGTTGAGCCCCACGATGCGGCTGCCCCCGTCCAGGGCGCACAGGGCGAAGCAGTCGCCCCCGATGCCCACCGAGTAGGGCTCCACCACGCTGAGCACCGCCACCATGGCCACGGCGGCGTCCACCGCGTTGCCCCCGTTTTCCAAAACCCGCACCCCGGCCCGGGTGGCCAGGGGCTGGCTGGAGGCGGCCATGCCCCGGGGGGCCATGACCACCGAGCGCTGGGCCGGGGTGGCCCAGGGCCTCATGCCGGGGTAGCGAAAGCGCATGGGGCCCTCCTTTTTTTTAGTCGGCGGAGGCGAAGGCCAGCTCGGCCCGTAGCTCCTCGATCACCGACTCGCCGGGCAGGGCCAGGGGCATGCGCACCGCGCCGCCGGCGTAGCCCGCCATCTCCATGGTGACCTTGAGCCCGCCCACGCCGTAGACCCGCGTCACCAGGGCCGCCAGCTTGGCGATGCGCCATTGCAAATGCTTGGCCCGGGCGTGGTCGCCCTTCTTGGCCGCCTCGAACAGCTCCACGCAGCGCGCGGGCATCACGTTGCTCACCGCCAGGATGGCGCCGTCGGCCCCCAGGCTGGCCGCGGAGTAGACCACCTCGGCGTTGCCCACGAAGATCTTGAAGTCCTCGCCCTGGGTCTGGCGGATGATCTCGCTGAGCTGGGCGATGTTGCCCGAGGAGTCCTTGATGCCCGCGATGTTGGGGTGGCCGGCCATGGCCGCCACGGTCTCGGGCTCCATGTTCACGCCCGTGGCCTGAGGCACGTTATAGAGCAGCACCGGGATGGTCGCCGCTTCGGCCACGCGCAGATAGTGGGCGCTCAGGTTGGCGGGCTTCATCTGGCCCTTGAAGTAGCAGGGCGTCACCACCAGGGCGCAGTGGGCCCCCATCTCGGCCGCCCGCGCCGTGGCCTTGATGGTTTCGCGGGTGGACTCGCGGCCGGTGCCCGCCATGACCAGCTTGTCCTCGGCGGCGGCTTCGGCCGTGGCCGCCACAACCTGGTCCTGCTCGTCCTGGCTCATGAACACCGACTCGCCGTTAGAGCCCACCGCCAGATAGCCGCCCAGGCCGGTGCTGTTCCAGGCGCTTACGTTGGCCTTGAGCGCGGCCAGGTCCAGCTCCTCGTCCTTGGTGAAGGGCGTGGCCATGGGGGGAATGATGCCTTGCAACTGAGGGGCCATGTCTCGATTACCTCCTAGGCGAAGTCGGCCAGGGCGCGGAGAAGCACCGCGACCTTTTGCACACAGGCGTTCTCGCCCATCAGGCCGATACGCCAGATCTTGCCGGCCACCGGCCCCAGGCCGCCGCCCAGCTCGATGTCGTAGTCCGCCAGCAGCTGCTTGCGGATGCCTTCAACGTCCCAGCCATCGGGCGGGAACACGCTGGTCAGGGGCGGCAGGCGATAGCCCTCGGCCGCCCAGAAGCTGAAGCCCATCTCGGCCAGGCCCTTGCGCAGGTGCTCGGCCGCGGCGGCGTGGCGCTCGATGCGGTTTTGCAGGCCCTCTTCCTGGATGATCCTGAGGCCCTCGCGCAGGCCGTAGATCATGGTGATGGGCGCGGTGTGATGGTAGAGCCGCTCGGAGCCCCAGTACTTCATGAGCATGGTCAGGTCCAGATACCAGCTCTGCACCTTGCTCTTGCGAGACTTCAAGACCTCCAGGGCCTTGGGCCCGAAGCTCACCGGGGCCAGCCCGGGAGGCACGGCCAGGCACTTCTGGGTGCCGCTGTAGCAGGCGTCGATGCCCCACTCGTCGAGCTTGAGCTCAACCCCGCCCAGGGC
The DNA here is from genome assembly GCA_020444545.1 of Desulfarculaceae bacterium. Lineage (NCBI taxonomy): Bacteria > Pseudomonadati > Thermodesulfobacteriota > Desulfarculia > Desulfarculales > Desulfarculaceae > Desulfarculaceae bacterium. The sequence goes on from JAHLKT010000007.1 coordinate 140,820, forward strand.
GGTCACCGCGTCCACCAGGAACAGGGTGTCCTTGTCCTTGAGGTAGGCGCCGATCTCCTGGATGGGCTGGAGCACGCCGGTGGAGGTCTCGGCGTAGACGATGGCGCAGAGCTTGGCCTCGGGATGGGCCTTGAGGGTGTCGATGATCGCGGCCTGGTCCAGGGGCCCGCCCCACTCGGCCTCCACCTTGATCACCTTGGCCCCGCAGCGCTCGGCCACGTCGGCCATGCGGGTGCCGAACACGCCGTTGATGCACACCACCGCGGTGTCGCCCGGCTCCAAGAGATTCACGAAGCAGGCTTCCATGCCCGCGCTGCCCGTGCCGCTCACCGGGAAGGTCATCTGGTTGGTGGTCTGGAAGGTGTCCCGGAGCATCGAGCACACCTCGTCCATCATCTGCATGAACAGGGGGTCCAGGTGGCCCACCAGGGGTGTGGACATGGCGCGAAGCACCCGATAGGGCACGTTGCAGGGGCCGGGGCCCAGAAGCAGTCTCTGCGGTGGTTTCAACTCGTCCATGAGGTCGACTTCCTTTCAAACAAAAGCGATACGGCGGCCGGGAGGCGCGCATCCCCCAGCCGCGAATTGACAAATTTTATCATATCAGAAGGGTTGGGTCCGCCCTCAGGCTAAGAGCCGGCAAAACAGCGACGCGGCCCGCCCAGAGGCGGCGATATTCAACGCCAGAAGTAGGCCGACTTTCTCACCATGGCGGTATAGATACGGTTGGCCACCCGGGCGTATAGCCGCTTGGGCCCGGACCCGGCCCGGTCCATTTGGCGGATCGGCATGCGGCGCAGGTGATCATAGGCGTGGAAATATTGCTCGCAGATGGTCAGCAGCTCGTCCGGCTCCGGCTCCAGCAGGTTGGGGTCCACCGCGGGGTCGAAATAGGGGGACTCGGCGCTGTAGCAGGTCTTGGCCATGAGGTCGGCGCAGACCTGGCTTATGAGGTCCACGTCTTGGGCGGAGAGGGTCTGGGCAAAGCGGCCGATGGACTTGGGGCTGATGCCCGAGAGCTTTTGAAAGGAGCTGTTGCCCGTCCAGGCTTTCCCCGCCGCCGAGGGCTCGTACAGGGCCTTCTCCAAGGGTAGGTCCAGAAAATCGGTCAGCTTGGCGATGCTCTCCCGGGGGGCGGAGGTCAGGTCCTCGTAGCGCAAGATGTAATAGCGCCCGGGGTATTGCCCACGGCCCAGCAAGGCCCGGGCCACCGAGTCGTTCCAGAGCAGGGCCTCCATGGCCGGGTTTATGGCGTAGCTCCGCCGGTAGGCCACCATGCTGGAGATGGTGTCAAAGGGCGAGCGGATGATGTGCACCACCTTGGAATCGGCGGTGAAGTCCAAGAGCTGCTTGGCCCCGAAATGGCCGTTGGATGCATGCCAGCTTATGAAGCGGGCCCGGTCGTAGCTGCCCGCGAAGGCGGGGTCGGCGATGGAGTTGAAAAACACCTCGGAGACGCGGTTGATAGCCTCCTCGCAGGGCAGGGGAGGGTCCACCTTTTGTTGCAGGCCGCGCTCGAACTTGGCGGCGTCGAAGGGCAGGTGCCGGGCCTTGCCCTTCTTGCCCGCCACCACCGCCCGGAACTTGCGCAGGCGGCCGCTCTTTTTCAGCAGCTCCTCCAGGGTGCGCACCCCGTCGTAGGCGGCCCAAAAACCGTCCCCCGGGGTGAAGCGGGCCTCGCTGGGATAAGCGGCTATCTGGGAATGGCCGTCGAAGATCCGGTTGACCAGGGACCCGCCGCTGCGGGGCAGGCCGGCCACGAATATGAGCTGCTTCAAGAGGAGACCTTCCCGGGCTGAAACCTTTTCACCGGCCGTGCCGGCCGGATAAACCCGGGGGCCACTATAACATGGTGGATTAGGGGTTCAAAGCGGCGGCCCGGGGTCCCTACTCAGACAAAGAGCCAAAGAACCACCCCCACCAGAAGCGACGCGGCCACCCCGATGGGTATGGTCAGGCGCAGGATGTTGCCCTCCTGGCCCAGGGCCCCGCACATGGGCGCGGCGATGGCAATCTTGAAGGGCGAGGAGATGGAGCCCAGCGAGGCCCCGACGGCCAGGCCCGAGGCCAGCCACACCGGGCTGATGCCCAACATCTCCGCTCCCTGCACCTGGAGCTGGCCGAAGAGCATCAGCGAGGCCACGCCGTAGCCGGTGAGGAAGGTGCCCACCCAGCCCAAAAGCGGCGCGAAGATGGGGTAGAGGCTCTGGGCGTAGGTGATGAGCCCCTGGGCCATGACCCAGGGGATGTTGCTGGCGTTGGTGAGCTTGGCGAAGTCCGGGGCATAGCCGGAGTAGGCGATCATCTGGCCCATGGCCCCGAAGAGAAGCATGGCCGCCGAGGCCACCATGGCCTTTTTGCAGCCGGTGGCGAGCACCTGCTTGAGCTCGGCCCCCCGGATGCCCAGGAGCTTGATGGCCAGGGCCGCGGCCAGGAACAAGTAGAGGTAGGCCGAGAACAGGGGCCGGAGGGTGATGGTGTGCACCGGGATGACGCTGACCTTGAGGCTGAGGCGAGAGAAGGTCAGCTCCTTGAGCGGGCCGATGGCGTTGAGGGCCAACAGCACCGCCAGGATGAACAGGAAGGGGGCCAGGTCCCGGAGGATGCTCTTGTTCAGGGGCAAACGGCGGGTGCCGATCAAGACCAGGCCCGCGATGAGGGCCAGGCCTCCCACCATGCCCGAGATGGACACCGCCAGCCAGGCCACGGCGGCCAGGGCCGCGAAGCCCACCAAGGCGCCGCAGGCCAGCACCAGCATCCAGCGCGCGAAGCCGGGCAGGGGCCGGGGCAAAAACAGCGGCACCACCGCGGCCATGGCCAGGGTGGCGGGGATGGAGAGCCAGCCCGAGGCCAGGCCCAACTCGCTGAGCGGCAGGCCGGTGATCAGGGCCAGGACGGTGATGAAGATGCCGGCCATCTCCAGGGTCATCAGGCCCGCGTAGCCCACGATGCTCAGGGCCGCCGCCCCGGCCGGGGCCACCCCGGCGGCGGCCAGCATGGGCGCCACCACCGGCTCGGCGATCACCCCCGCGCCCTCCATGAAGTTGCCCACGCCCATGGTAATTAGAAGGCTGCGGTGAAAGCCGTCGCGCACCCCGCCCATGAACCAGTCCACGATGCGTTTCAGGGCCCCGGCGGCCATGAGCAGGCTGGAGAGCAATATGCCCGCGAAGATCACCAGCACCAGGGGCAGGGTGGTCACCAGGCCGTCCACCCCGGCCAACAGGGCCACGCCCAGGGGGGTGTCGTAGCCCCAGACGACCAGGAGAAGAGTGAAGGCGGTGCCGTAGATGGAAAGGTCCAGGGCCGGGCGGCGAAAAAACACCGCCAGCACGGTGAGCAGAAGCACCGGGGACCAGCCCAGCAGGAAGCTCCACAGGTCCATGGCCCTCACCCCCGCCTCTCGGGGGGAGAGGCCGCGAAATAGTTAACACGTTAACCAAATATTATGCTAACTTTTCACCGGGTGTCAAACCCAATGTGGGAAGGCGGCATGGCTCAGGCAAAGGCGAAAACCGGCCCCCGGCCCAGCCGGGACGAGCGCATCATGATGGCCTTGGTGCGCGTGGCCGAGCTGTTCAAGCGGCGCTCGGCGGCGGTGTTCCGCGAGCACGGCCTCAGCTTCTCGCAGTACAACGCCCTCCGGGTGCTGTGGTCCCTGCCCGGGGGCCGGGCGGGCCTCAGCGAAGTGGGCCGCCGCATCCTGGTTTCCAAGCACAACCTTTCGGGAATCGCCAAGCGCCTGGAGGCGGGGGGCTTCGTGCGCCGTCTGGAATCTCCCCAAGACGAGCGCCTGCGCCTGGTGGCGCTCACCGCCAAGGGCCGCCAGGTGCTTCTGGCCATCGCCGAGGCCCAGGAGGCCAACGTGCAGCAGATGCTGGCCCCCTACTCGCTCGAGGAACGCGAGGCCCTGCTCCGGGTGCTCCGGGACATGCTCTCGCGGCCCTAGAACTTCTCCGGCATGATCTCTTGCAGTTTCCGCCTGAGCTGGGAGGGCGTGTAGGGCTTTTGGATGAACCCGGCCAGGCCCTTGCCCGCGAAGCGGTTGGTGGTCTCGGCCTCGTTGAAGCCGCTGGACAACAGCACCCGCACCCCGGGCTTCATGCGCCGGAGCTGGGCGAAGACCTCCTCGCCGGAGAGGCGGGGCATGGTCAGGTCCAGAAGCACCAGGTCCAACTCGTCCTGGTTTTCCTTGAAGGCCTCCACCCCCTCCATCCCGTCGTGGGCCTCCAGAACGCGGCAGCCCATCTTCTCCAGAGCCAGGCGGGTCACCGCGCGCACCATCTCATCGTCGTCCACCAAGAGCACCACGGCCGGCTGGGCCAGGTTTTCCGACTCGGCCGGGTGGCGGGCCTCTTGCTGGGCCTTTTTGTCGCTGGCGGGCAGGAGCACCTTCACCGAGGTGCCCTTGCCCGGCTCGCTGTAGACCTTGATGGCTCCCTGGTGCCCCCGGATGATGCCCAGCACCGCGGCCAGGCCCAGGCCCCGCCCCGCGAACTTGGTGGTGTAGAAGGGGTCGAAGATCTTGGCCTTGGTGGCCGCGTCCATGCCCACCCCGGTGTCCGAGACCTCCAGGTGCACGTAGTGCCCCGGGGGCAGCTCCTCCTCGACGTAGGTCTCGGCCAGGTAGGACTCGTCCACCTCGGTGGTGCCGGTGGAGATGGTGATGGTGCCGGGCTTGCCGTCCAGGGCGTCGGAGGCGTTGGTGATGAGGTTCATGATGATCTGGCGCATCTGGGTGACGTCGGCCTCCACGGCGGGCAGCCCCTCTTCCAGATCCAGGCGCATGAGCGCCTGCTTGCTCACCACGGTCCTCAAAAGCTCGTTGAGCTCCTTCACCAGCCGGGCCAGGTTCACCGTCTTGATGACGAAGCGGCCCCGCCCGGAGTAGGCCAAAAGCTGGTTGGTCAGGTCGGCCAACCGCTTGGCCGCGGTCTCGATCTGTTCCAGGTAATGGTTCAGGGACGATTCGGCCGGCAGATCCAGGCGGGCCAGCTCGGCGTTGCCCAATATGCCCATGAGCATGTTGTTGAAGTCGTGGGCGATGCCTCCGGCCATCACCCCCAGGCTCTCCAGCTTCTGCACTTGCTGAAGCTGCTTCTCCATCTTCATGCGCTGATTTTCGGCCAGCTTGATCTGGCTGATGTCCTGGCTTACCGAGACCAGGCATTCCCGGCCCTTGAGGGTGAGGGGCTCTCCGGAGTAGAGGGTGGGTATCTCGCGGCCGTCCTTGGTGCGGCGGGTCACCTCCAGGTTGTGCACCGATCCCTCGGCCTTGATTTGGCGCATGGCCTCGGCCCGCTTCCGGAGGTCGCCCCAGGTGCCCAGCCCCAAGCTGGTGTTGCCCAGCACCTCATCGCGCCTATAGCCGGTGGCTTGCAGGAAGGCCTCGTTCACCTCCAGGTACTCGCCGGTGTCCATGTCGCTGATCACCACCCACACCGGGCTGTGTTGGAAGGCCTTGGCGAACTTCTCTTCGCTGTCGGCCAGGGCCCGCTGGTTGCGCCAGCGCTCGAGGGAGTAGCGCACCGCCAGCCTCAAGGTGAGCGGGCCGATCTCGCTCTTGAGCAGGAAATCCTGGCTGCCCTCCCGCAGGCTCTCCATGGCCAATTGGGGATCGTGATGTCCGGTGAGGATGATGGCCGGGGTGTCCTGGGCGGCCCGGGTGAGGCGGTGGAAGGTGTCGATGCCCTGGCTGTCGGGCAGGCCCAGGTCGGCCAGGATCAGGTCAAAGGGCTCGCGGCCCAAAAGCTCCAGCGCGGCGGCCAGGCTTTCGGCCACCTGCAACCGGCAGTCCATGCTCTCGGATTCAGCCAGGTACTCGCTCACCAGGCGGGCGTCGCCTGGGTTGTCCTCCACCAGCAGGATTCGGCACAGCTCGGCGCTCATCATCACACCTGGGAAGGCAGCTTCACGATGGTCAGCCAGAAATCCTCGATCCGCTGTACCACCTCCATGAAGCGGTCCAGCTCCAGCGGTTTGGTGATGTAGCAGTTGGCGTGCAGGTTGTAACTTTTAAGGATGTCCTCCTCGGCCTCGCTCACCGTGAGCACCACCACCGGGATGCTCTTGATCTCGTCGTCTTCCTTGATGGCGGCCAGCACCTCGCGGCCGTCCATGCGCGGCAGGTTCAGATCCAGGAGCACCACATCCGGTCGGGGGGCGTCGGTGTATTCGCCCTGGCGCCGCAGGAACTCCATGGCCTTGACCCCGTCGTCCACCCAGAAAAGCTCGTTGGCCACCTTGGCCTCCTTGAGGGCCTCCTGGGCCAGGCGGGCGTCGCCCTGGTTGTCCTCCACCAACAGTATCTTGATGGGCTCGGCGTAGTTAGGCATCGTGACTTTCCTCCCGGTCGGGGATGGAGAAATAGAAGGTGGAGCCCTGGCCGGGGGTGGACTCCACCCAAACCCGCCCTCCGTGGCGCTCGACGATTTTCTTGACCAGGGCCAGGCCGATGCCGGTGCCGCCCAGGGCGGCCTTGGAGGCCAGGCGTTGGTAGATGACGAAGATGCGGTCGAAGTATTGGGTCTCGATGCCCACCCCGTTGTCGCTCAGGCTGAATATCCACTCATTCTCGCCGCGCCGGGCCTCCGCCCGCAGGCGGGGGGGCTCCTCGCGCCGGTACTTCACCGCGTTGTGCACCAGATTCTGGAAGACCTGGGTCAACTGGCTGGGGTCGGCGGTTACGCGGGGCATCTCCCCCCGGCTAATTTCGGCCTGGTTTTCCTGGAGCTGGGCGGTCAGGTTCCCCAGGGCGCGGTCCAGCGCCTCCCCGCTTTCGGTGGGCTTGGGGTCCGCCCCCCGGGTGGTCACCCGGGAGTAGGTCAGCAGGTCCTGGATCAGGATCTTCATGCGCGCCGCGCCGTCCACCGCGAAGGCGATGAAGTCGTTGGCGTCCTGGTCCAGCTTGTCCTGGTAGCGCCGTTGCAGCAGCTGCACGTAGGAGCTGACCATGCGCAGGGGCTCCTGCAAATCGTGGCTGGCCACGTAGGCGAATTGCTGCAAATCCCGGTTGGAGCGCTCCAACTCGGTTTTGGTCTTCACAAGCCTTCGGTTGACCCGCTCGGTCTGCCGGCGGGCTTCAACCGCCTCTTGCATCTTCTCTTGAGTCTGCCTTTGGGACTCTTGCAGAGCCTGGGTGCGCTCTTCCACCCGATCTTCCAGCTCGTGCATGATTTTTTTCAGGTTTAGCCTGTCCAGGCCCGCTTCCCCCAGGAAGGCGGCGAAGGCGGCCAGGTAATCCAACTTGAGCGCCACCTCCTCGTCGGACAGGATGGGAACTCTGGAAAGCGCCCACAGATATTCATCTTCCTCGAAACCGAACTCACGGGCCTGTTGGCGAAAGAAATCCAGGTCCGGTTTTTCCGATAGGAATTGTCCGATGTAAAGGTTGGCGAAATGGACTCCCTGGATGCGCACCGGAATGGCCGCGTCGACCATGCCGTTGAGGCAACGGTAAACGTTGTAGTCCTGGCCCTGTTCCAGCTGGTTGGCCAGGCCCACGTCCGAGGCATGGCAGCGCCGGGCTGTGTCGGGGTGAATCCGATGGAAGCGGGTGCAGATGTCCTGCCAGCCGGAGGCCACCAGCACCTTCCCTTCCAGGTCTAATAGGGCGGTGCCGGTGTCGGTGGCGGCGGTGAATTTCTCCATGAGCAACTGTAGCTGCTCGATGTTGATCAGATCTGAGATGTGGAACTCGTCCCGCAACCGGACGCCGATGTTTTGGGGAGCTTCTTCCATGACTCAACTCTCTGGCCGGTTTGGGCGGTAAAGGCGCCATGGAACCCCGGGGAGCCTGGCGCGGACCTTGGGACGGCAAAATGCCCTGTCGCCAACAATTGCCCAGGCTTGTCTGCGGCCCCCTTGCTTTCGCGCAAAACCTGGCGGAGGCAAATAGAGTCAGCGCTCATAGTATTCCAAGGCAAATTGCCCAGTCAACCGTGGGGTTTTTGCCTGCTGGGCCCCAAGGCGGGGCGGGCCGCCGCGGCGCGGCAATTCTGGACAATAAAGGCCGCGTGGGCCACAATTAGCGCCATGAAAGGAGCGTGCCCGTGAAAGTAGACTTGACCCAGGCCCTGGAGAGCCTGGATGAGGCCCGCCTGCTGGAGTCGGACGAAGGCACGGCCAACGCCTTGTTCAAGGTGGGAGTGGGATACCTGCAAAGGGGCAGCCTGGACGCGGCCGCCGAGGCCCTGGACGAGGCGCTGCACCTGTGCACCAAGCTGGAAAACCCCGTGGGCCGGGGGCAGGTGCTCTTGCGCCTGGCCGAGCTGGCCGCCGCGGCGAACCAGCCCGAAGCGGCCCTGGAGCGTCTGAGCCAGGCTGAGGAGAGCTTCCGGAGCATCCCCGACCAGGCCGGGCTGGCCTCGGCCCTGGAGCGCAAGGGCAACCTCCTGGAGGCCCAGGGCGACCTGGAAGGAGCGGCCGGGGCCCTGGAAGAGGCCCTGCGCCTGGCCCAGGAAGCGGGCGACGAGCTCAGCCAGCTTCTGCTCTACCAATACCTGGCCCCCCTGTACCGCAAGGCCGGCCACGCCGAGACCGCCCTGGAGGCCTACCGCCGCCTGGGGGTGCTCTGCCAGGCGCTCAACGATCCCCAGCGGGAGGCCCTGGCCTTGGTGGGCGTGGGCGCCCTCTTGGCCCAGCGGGGCGATGTGGAGGAGGCGGACCAGGCCCTGGCCGGGGCCCAGGAGCTGTTTCACCGAATGGCCCTGCCCCAACAGGCCAAGCAGGTGGCCGCCGAGCGCGAGCGCCTCAAGGCCACGGACTAGACCAAAACGGGCCGCGCCTTTGGGGCCGGCCCCCAGGACAAGGATGGCGAGATGAAGTTATTGGGCAAGATGCTCATGATCCTGGCGATGCTGGGCCTGGTTCTGGCGGCGCCGGCCTGGGCGGGCTCGGACAAGCTGGAGGCCGACCTCAAGGTGCAGCAGGCCCGCATAGCCTTCCTCAAGTTCATGGAGTCGCCCGACGCGGGCACCCCGCGCTGGCTGCTCAAACGCTGCCGGGGGGTGGCCCTGTTCCCAGGCATGATCAAGGCCGGGTTCATCGTGGGCGGCAACTACGGCAACGGGGTGATCCTCAGCCGCAAGCCCGACGGCTCCTGGAGCGCGCCCGCCTTCTTCGAGATGGGCGGGGCCTCCCTGGGCCTGCAAATAGGGGCCAGCAGCACCGACGTGTTCATGGTGATCATGACCGAGGTGGGCATGAACGCCCTGCTTAAAAACCAGGTCAAGCTGGGGGTGGACGCCTCGGCCGCGGCCGGGCCGGTGGGGCGCGACACCTCCGCCGCCCTGACCGGGGGCAGCTTCAAAGCCGACGTGTACTCCTACTCGCGCAGCGCGGGGCTCTTTGCCGGGGCCATGCTTTCCGGCGCGGGCATCGAGTACGACCGCAAGTTCACCACCGACTACTACGGCGCGCCCTACAACGTGGCCACCATCTTCAAGGGCGAAAAAAATAAGCCGGTCATCCCGCCCAGCGCCCAGCAGCTCATCGACACCCTGAACAAGTACGACTAGGCCCCGCGCCCCCCAAAATCCAACGGCCCGCCCTTGACCGGGGCGGGCCGTTTTTTTGAACAAAAGATCATTCAGGCACCAATCCTGGGCAACATGCCCTCCTTGGCGCTTAATTAAAGCAAATCGCCCCGCCCCGCGGCACAGCCAGGCGCCGCTGGGCTAGGCGTCCGGCGAGCGAGGGCCGGAGGCGTAGCCTTAGCTACGGCGAGGGCCGAGCGAGGCCGGCAACAACGCCCAGCGGTGGCTGGCGAAGCCGCCTAAGTCAGCAGGTGCCGCAGCCTTTGGCCCTATGATCGTCATACCAACCTTTCACAAGGTGCTTGAGCTCGGTGCGGTCCGCCCCCAAAATCTCGCCGATCTGGGACTTGGTGAGGATGCCGGTGAAAAAGGCGAACTTGCACAGGTAAATTAACGAATCCAAACTCACGGGCTGGGCCTTTTCGCTCAGCCAGCCCTCCACCCCCTGCGCCTTGATCGCACGGGACAACTGTTCGTGATGCTTGGCAATTTCTGGGTCGTTCCGGTCGCGCATGAAATTTTTCCGTGCTTGGGGTAGCCTAGTGTGGCAGATTGTAGCTAAGCCGTCTCGTTGGGGCAAGTTGGCTGTTTTTTGGTTGACATGAACTTGCCGCCTTCCTATAATCGCGCCATTGTGAATATAGGGACTTGAGGTTCCCTTCTGGAAAAACGAAAAGTTAGCTCGACTGGGCTAATTGGCAATAACCCGCGTCCCAAGGGGGGCCCAGCGGTTCTCCCGGTGGCGGGTCGTCTACATATATTAGTGCCAAGTCCATGCAGGGTCTTGGCGGGCGTTTTACGTATAACCAAGGTAAAACCACTCTCAGCAAATAACCACGGAGGTTTTTTCTCATGGCTAAACTGCATGACACTCCGATGCTGGACGAGCTGGAAAAAGGGCCTTGGCCAAGCTTCGTTACCGACATCAAAAAACTAGCTGAAGCCGGTAATGAACCTTGCGCCGACCTTTTGGGTCAGCTCGAGCTCTCCTACAAGGATAAGGAGGGCCACTGGAAGCACGGCGGCATCGTGGGCGTTCTGGGTTATGGTGGCGGCGTTATCGGCCGTTACTCCGACGTACCCGAGCTGTTCCCGGGCGTGGAGCACTTCCACACCCTGCGTGTGAACCAGCCCGCATCCAAGTTCTACAAAACCGAGCGCCTGCGCGAGGTCATGGAGATTTGGGACCGCCGCGGTTCCTCCATGCTCAACATGCACGGCTCCACCGGCGACATGGTGCTTCTGGGCGCCTTCACCGAGGAGCTGGAGCCCATCTTCGCCGAGCTGACCCAAAAGGGTTGGGACCTGGGCGGATCCGGTTCGGCTCTGCGCACCCCCTCCTGCTGTGTGGGCAAGGCTCGTTGTGAGTTCGCCTGCATCGACACCCAGGACATCTGCTACAACCTGACCATGGAGTTCCAGGACGAGATGCACCGTCCGGCCTGGCCCTACAAGTTCAAGTTCAAGGTTGACGGTTGCCCCAACTGCTGCGTGGCCTCGCTGGCCCGCTCCGACTGCGCCATCATCGGCACCTGGCGCGATGACATCCGCATCGACCAGGAAAAGGTCGCCGCTTACGTCAACGGCGAGATCGCGGCCCACGGCGGCGCTCACGGCCAGGACGACAAGCTGGACATCAAGGCCGACGTCATCGACCTGTGCCCCACCGGCTGCATGGCCTACGTGGACGGCAAGCTGGAAATCAACAACGCCGAGTGCACCCGCTGCATGCACTGCATCAACGTGATGCCGCAGGCGCTGCGCCCGGGCCTGGACAAGGGCGCCAGCATTCTGATCGGCGCCAAGGCCCCCATCCTCGACGGCGCCCAGATGGGTTCGCTGATCATCCCCTTCATCAAGATGGAAGAGCCCTACGACGACTTCAAGGAGTTCGTCGAGAAGATGTGGGACTGGTGGGATGAGAACGGCAAGAACCGTGAGCGCATCGGTGAGTGCATTCAGCGCCTGGGCCTGTCCGCGTTCATCGAGGCCTGTGACCTCGATCCCATCCCGCAGATGGTCAAGGAGCCCCGCTCCAACCCCTACATCTTCTACAAAGAGGATGAGGTGCCGGGCGGCTTCGAGCGCGATATCGCTGACTACCGCAAGAAGCACGCTCGCTAGGCGGCTCAAAGGAGGTTTATATCATGGCAGAAATAGTAGCCAACAAATTGACCGACATTGGGCCCCCTAAGTACGACGAGATGTGGCCCGAGGTCATTAAAAACAACTACGGCAAGTGGCTCTACCACGACATCCTGGAGCCCGGCGTGATGGTGCACGTGTCCGAGACCGGCGACAAGGTCTGGTCGCTGCGTTGCGCCGCCACCCGCCTGATGACCACCATGCACCTGGAAGCCATCTGCAAGATCGCCGACGAGTTCGGCGACGGCTTCTTCCGGTTCACCACGCGTAACAACGTGGAGTTCATCATCAGCGACGAGTCCAAGCTGGAGCCCTTGAAGAAGGCCCTGGCCGACAACGGTCAGCTGCCCCTGGGCGGCACCGGCGCTTCCATCACCAACATCGTGCACACCCAGGGTTGGGTGCATTGCCACACCCCGGCCATCGACGCCTCGGGCGTGGTCAAGGCGGTGATGGACGAGCTGTTCGATTACTTCAACTCCCACAAGCTGCCGGCCCAGGTGCGTATCTCCCTGGCCTGCTGCCTGAACATGTGCGGCGCCGTGCACTGCTCGGACATCTCGATCCTGGGCGTGCACCGCAAGCCTCCGGTCATCGAGCACAGCCACCTGGACAAGATGTGCGAGATCCCGACCACCATCGCCGCTTGCCCCACCGCCGCCATCAAGCCGTCCAAGGTGGACGACTTCAAGAGCGTGCAGGTCAATGCCGACCGCTGCATGTTCTGCGGCAACTGCTACACCATGTGCCCGGCCATGCCTTTGGCCGACGCCGAGGGCGACGGCATCGCCCTGTGGGTGGGTGGCAAGGTCTCCAACAGCAAGCACATGCCCATGTTCTCCAAGCTGGCCGTGCCCTACATCCCCAACGAGCCTCCCCGCTGGCCCACCACGGTCGAGACGATCAAGAAGATCGTCGAGGTCTACGAGGGCAGCGCGATGAAGTACGAGCGCGTTGGTGAGTGGGCTCAGCGTATCGGTTGGGAGAAGTTCTTCGAGAAGACCGGCATCGAGTTCAGCCACCACCACATCGACGACTACCGCTTCGCCGCCACCACCTGGCGGACCTCGACCCAGTTCAAGTGGTAGACCGTCCGGCGCATTAGCGCCAACGCTGCAAAGCAATGCCGCCCGGGGATTTACTCCCCGGGCGGTTTTTTGCGTCCGCTCCCCGTGCTAAGCTGGTCGAATAAGGAATCGATCTCAACCGGGCCGAAAGGCCCGCCATCCGGGAGGCATGATTATGGAGCTGGAGCAGTATTTCGAGAGCGCCAAGGGCATGGGCGTGTTGGCCACGGCCGACGGCGAGGGCAAGGTGGACGCGGCGGTGTACTCGCGGCCCCATTTCCTGGGCCCGGATACGGTGGCCTTCATCATGCCCGACCGCCTGACCCACCACAACTTGCAGTCCAACCCCCATGCGGCCTATCTCTTTGCCGAGGAGGGCTCCCAGCGCAAGGGCCAGCGCCTGATGCTAACCAAGCTTCGCGAGGAGACCGACCAGGCCAAAATCGCCGAGCTCAGGCGCAGCCACCACGGCGGCGAGGGCGAGCCGCGCTATCTGGTGGTGTTCAAAATCGACAAGGTCTTGCCCCTGATCGGCGCGGGCAAGGAGGGGTAGGGGGCTTACTAGCCCGAATTACGCTATGATTTACCGCCTGGGGAGAGATCTCCCCGGCGGTTTTGTGGGGGAATTATAAATGAGTTAGCTAGAGCTAGGTATTTATTGGCCAACTTTATATGTATTGATGTGGGTGAATGTTGAGTGTTTAACCTGGGTGGGTTTGTTAAGCGGTAACAGAGGAAAATTATTCATATGCAAACACTGAGTGGTTGGACCATTCGACTGGAGTGGTTAGGTTTTGAATGAAAAAAAGACAGGACTGGTTTTAAAGCTAAAACTTGATGAAATTGAAAAAGCTGTCGGCCTCTGCATTGGACAGGGATTAATTGAGCCGTCCCTTGTCCTTCTATACTCTGCCATTGATATTTTGGGGTGGCTTGACAGCAGTGAAGAGTGGGCGTCTAAAAAGAGTTTTATGGCTTGGGCAAACAAATATATTTTAATTGATAATTCATTGAATTGCACTGATATAGAATTGTATGGTGCCCGCTGCGGCTTGCTCCATACATTTTCACCGGATTCCAAACTTAGTAAACACGGTGAGGTTAGACGTGTTGCTTATGCTTTTGCTCCGGCCAAAGTCGAGGAGTTGCGTAGAAGTATTGAAGCGATAGAGTGGTCCGATAAATTGGTGGCTGTGCATGTTGGCGACCTCTATGAGAGGTGGCAAATTGGAGTGGAACGTTTTCTTGAAGATCTTAATAAAGATCAGGCTAGAAAAAGCAAAGTATATTATAAGGTGAGCAAGTTTTTTTCTGTTATGAAACCAGAGGACGTAAGGAAATTAACCGAGAATATTGAAAATGGTAAGTTAGAGGATACGATCTAGTCCAGTTTTTTTATTTCAAAAGACTTTTTGCCCCGATTCTCCATTCTTCGTCTCCTCCCCCACCGTCTCCAAATTAACCCCAGCGGTCTCGATGCGCAGGAACCAGGTGATCGCCGCCCCGGCGATGCTGGTGCCCATGAGGATGGCCAGCAGGGTGGGCGCGCCGATATCGCCCAGCACGATGGGGAACCAGAAGGCGGTGAGCACCGCCCCGATCTTGGCGAAGGAGGCCGCCAGGCCCGCGCCCTTGGCCCGCACCCGGGTGGGGAACACCTCGCCCGCGATGAGGTAGGTCATGGAGTTGGGCCCCAGGTTGGTCATCAGGCTGAAGATCATGAAGCCCATGAACAAAAAGCCGATCTGGGCCGGGCCCTCGCCGGACATGGACTGGGAGGCCAGAAAGAGCCCCAGGGCGCAGCCGATGAAGCCGGCCACCTGTAGCTTGATGCGCCCCAGGCGGTCGGCCAAAAGCACCGCCCCCACGATGCCCACTATGAGCAGCAGGTCGATGAGCGCCGCGCCCTTGGCGGCCAGGATGTCGTTGTAGATGATGTCGGCCACGTTGCGCTCGTGCAGGGGCCTGGCCCCGATGGCCGTGGCCAGGATGGTGGGGGTGAAGATGCCGATGCCGTAGGTGCTCAGGTCTTGCAGGAACCAGGGCAGCGAGGCTAAGAGGGTGGCCCGCCGGTGCTTCTTTTGGAACAGCTCGCCGTACCCCTTGCCGTTGTCGCCCGCCTCTTGGCCGGTCGCCGGGGCCAGGACGATCTCCTTGGGGTAGGGCGGGTCGCGGTGCAGCAGGCGGCGGGTGGCCGCCACCGCCTCTTCCATGCGTCCCATGGTCACCAGCCACTGGGGGCTCTGGGTCACGAAAAAGCGCCCCACACAAACCGCCAGGGCCGGTACCACGGCGGTGGCGTACATCCAGCGCCAGGCCCCCAGGGAGGGGTTCTTGAACAGGATGAGGTAGCCCACCAGGGTGCCCACCAGGGCGCCCACCGCCTGGAAGCCGAAGGCCCCCAGCACCAGGCGTCCCCGGTCGTTGGTGGGGATGCTCTCGGAGATCATCACGTGGGCCGTGGGGTAGTCGCAGCCCAGGGCCAGGCCCATGCCGAAGAGAAACACCAGCACCCAGGCGTAGCCCTGGCTGAACACCAGGCAGGCCAGGCACAGGGTGAACAGGAACATCTCGGCGATGAACATGGCCCGGCGGCCCAGGCGGTCGGCCAGGCCGCCCAGAGCGGTGGCCCCCACCAGGATGCCCAAGAGCGGGGCCGCGCCCACCAGGCCCTTCTCGGCCGGACTCAGGTCGAACTGCCGGACCATCAGGGGCAGGGCCACTCCGGTCATGAACACCACCAGGCCCTCGAAGAACTTGCCCGCCGTGGCCAGCCACCAGATGCGCCACTGCATGGTGGTCATGGGCGAGGCCGGGGCCTGGGTGCCGTCGGGCCAGCAGGGGGTCTCGTCTATGTACTCCTGCACCGTCTTGGCCGGGGCCTCGTTCAGGCAGCTCTGGGGCGGCGGGGTTTTGGGCAAAAGGGGCCTCCGGTCCGTGGGGCGGGTTAAGCTCATTATGCCAGCCCCGGGCCCCGGGGGGCCAGTTACACTCGCGCGACAGAGGCTTGCCTGAATGGAACTCACTTTTTAGAATGTAATCATCCGGTTGGGCCGAGCCCCCCGGAGCCCCCCGCGCCCGCACGCCCTCGCCGGGGAGGATGATCGTGGATTCTCTGCAAGCGCCCCAGATCCGGGAACTGCTTAGCAAAAATTGGATGACCCACGACGCCATGTGGTTTTTCCACTGCCTGCAAGAGTGCGGCATGGCCACCACCAACAAGCTCAACCTGGCGGCCATCGACTCCATGTCGCGCATCGAGGCCAAGCGCTACTTGGCGGCGCTGGGCATGGATGGCGTCTCGAACCCCGAGGAGCTGGCCCGTTTCATGGCCGGGGTCTTCGTCCTGGTCAAGGCCGACTTCATGGACTTCGCCTACCAGCTGAGCCCGGACGGGGTGCTTTCCATGGAGATGGGCGAGTGCTTCGCCTACCACGGCATCAAGCGCTTGGGGGTGATCGACGAGTACCAGTGCGGCATCTACCGCCGGGTGGAGGGCTGGCTGGACGCCCTGGGCCTGTCCTGGGAGGCAGAGCCCCCGCTGGAGGGCTGCCTCAAGCACCAACACGGCTGGTGCCGCCGCACCTGGCGCATAAGCTTCTAGGCCGGGCCGGGGCGCACAATTTTTACCCGGGCCTCCCAAATGCCGCATAAAAAGCACCCACCCGCCGCACTGCCTGTTTCGGGGCCGTGCGGCAAGCAGCCGTAATTACGCCAAAAAAATAATACGTCTCCCACGGCACGGACCTTGCTCATATAGACGAGCAGCCGGCGGCCTTCCCCTCAACCCCCGCCGGCCCGGGAGACGAGCCATGATCAACCCCAAGACAATTTCGCGCACCGCCCTGGCCCTGTTGCTGGCCGCGCTGCTGGTGCCCCTGGCCGCGCCCCCGGCCCTGGCCCAACGCGGCGGGAACGGCCATGGCGGCGGCTACGGCGGCGGCCGTGGCGGCGGGCCCGGCAATTACCAAGGTCCCAAGCGCTACGACCGCATGCCCAAGGGCTACCAGCGCTTCAACTACCGCGGCCGGCCCTACTACCGCCATGGCGGCGGCTACTACCGTCCCTATCGCGGCGGCTTCCGGTGGGTGCTCCCGCCGGTGGGGATGTTCGTGGCCGCCCTGCCGGTGGGCTTCGGCACGGTCTACGTGGGCGGGCTGCCCTATTTCTTATACGGCGGGGTCTACTACCGCCCCTATCGCACCGGCTACGTGGTGGTCTCGGCCCCGGTGGTCGGCGGCACGGTGGTGACTCCGGCCCCGGCCGCGCCCTCGGCCCCGGCCAGCGGCACGGTGGTGGTGCTCTCCGAGGCCCTGAACCTGCGCTCCGGGCCGGGCATGGGCTACAACGTGGTGGCGGTGCTCAGCCAGAACACGGCGCTGGAGCTGCAAAGTCGCTCCAACGGCTGGCTCTACGTGCGGGCCCCGGGCGGCCAGATGGGCTGGGTGGCCCGCCAGTTCACCTCGGACAGCACCCCCGTGCCCAGCGGGTAGACAATCTCCTTTCCCCAACGCTCCTCATCCCTCCTTTCCCTCCCGCCGCTCTTCCGGCCCTACGGGGCCGGGGGAGCGGCCTCTTGCTTTCAAGGCCGATAGCGTATAAAAATCGAGCAACTGATTTTTTTCCGAAAGCAGACTCGCCATGGCGCCAGCCCGGCAAAACCCAGCCCCGCCCCGCGTGGTCATGGCCGCCCTTAGGGGCGGCAGCGGCAAGACCACTCTGACCCTGGGCCTTATCCAGGCCCTGGCCGACCGTGGTTTGGCCGTGGCGCCCTTCAAGAAGGGCCCGGACTACATCGATCCCTTCTGGCTCAGCGAGGCGGCGGGCGCGCCCTGCCGCAACCTGGACCCCTATCTCATGGGCCGGGAGCAGGTGCGCCGCTCCTTCACCTGGCACGCGGCGGGCTATGCCGCGGCGGTGATCGAGGGCAACCGGGGCCTCTACGACGGCATGGACGCGGAGGGGTCCTTCTCCACCGCCGAGCTGGCCAAGATGCTCTCCGCGCCGCTCATCGTGGCCCTGGACTGCTCCATGGCCAGCCGGACGGTGGCCGCGGTGGCCCTGGGCTGCCAGCGCTTCGACCCGGAGCTCAACCTGGCGGGCTTCATCCTCAACCCGGTGGGCAACCCCCGCCAGGAGTCGGTGGTGCGCGCGGCGGTGGAGGCGGCCACGGGCCTGCCGGTGCTGGGCGCGGTGCCCCGGCTGAAGCTGGACCTGCCCGAGCGCCACATGGGCCTGGTGCCCCCCCAAGAGCACGCCCGGGTGGCCGAGGCCCTGCA
Organism: Desulfarculaceae bacterium; assembly: GCA_020444545.1. NCBI lineage: Bacteria > Pseudomonadati > Thermodesulfobacteriota > Desulfarculia > Desulfarculales > Desulfarculaceae > Desulfarculaceae bacterium. The sequence continues at coordinate 158,847 of JAHLKT010000007.1, forward strand.
CCAGGCGGCGCGCAGCGTGGCCGGCCACGTGGACCTGGACGCGGTGTGGTCGCTGATGACCAGCGCCCCGTCCTGGAGCGGCGAGGGCCCGCCCGAGGGGCTGATGCCCGCCGAGCCGCCCCGGGGCAAGGGCCCGCGCATCGCGGTGATCCGGGACGCGGCCTTTGGCTTCTACTACGCCGAAAACCTGGAGGCCCTGGCCAACTACGGGGCCGAGCTGGTGTTTTGCTCCGCCCTGGGCGACCGCAAGCTGCCCGCCGTGGACGCGCTCTACCTGGGCGGCGGCTTCCCCGAGACCCACGCCCGCTCCCTGGCGGCCAACGCCTCCTTCCGGGCCTCGCTCTTGGAGGCGGCCCGGGACGGCCTGCCCGTCTACGCCGAGTGCGGCGGGCTGATGTACCTGGGCCGCAGCCTCATCGTGGATGGCGAGGCCCACGCCATGGCCGGGATCTTGCCCCTGGATTTCGCCATGAAGCGCCGGCCCCAGGGCCACGGCTACACCCTGTGCCGGGTTGACGGCGAAAACCCATTTTGGCCCATGGGTTACGAGTTCAAGGCCCACGAATTCCACTATTCGGAGCCTTTGCCCCTGCCCGAGGCCGAGCTGAGCTTCGCCTACAAGGTTCTCCGGGGCAAGGGCGTCACCGGCGACCGGGGCGGCTTGGTTTGGCAAAGGGTGCTGGGCACCTATCACCACGTGCACGCCCTGGGCTCGCCGGGGTGGGCTCCGGGCCTGGTCCAGGCGGCCCTAAAACAGTAAATCCTTGACAGAACCATGGCCTACGGCTATGGTGTCCAATGTTGTGAAAATAGCCTCAATTCCTGGGAGGAATGAAGAATGGCCAACGATCAAGAAATCCGCGACCTCGTCCTCAAGGTCATGGAAAAAAAGCAAAAGCGCATGATGATGAAGGACCTGCTCAAAGAGGTCCAGAAGCTGGACGATAGCGTGGAGAAGCGCCCCCTGAAAAAGGTGACCACCTCCATGATCCAGGATCAGTCCCTGCAGTACTGGTCCAGCGGCTCCACCACCTACTTCGCCCTTCCCGGTGGCAAGCACGCCGAGGGCGAGGACTAGACCAGCCATCGTCCCGGCCCCCAGGGGGCCGATCATCACCCTCCGCCATCGACCGGGCCTCTGGGCTCTGTTCCCTGGCGGAGGTGTATTTTTGGGGCGAAAAAAAGACTAAGGCAGCCTGACCATGAATAAAATCGAAGATCCCAGCGGCATCCCGGAGGACGAGTTTCTGCGGGAAGGCCTGGTGGACCGCCTCCGGCAATACCTGGAGGCCGAGCCCAAGGCCTGGCACGTGCGCTACAACCTGGGCGTGGCCCTGATGCAATCCGGCGAGGTGGACGAGGCCCTGGTTGCCTTCCGCCAGGTGATGGCCGACTCTCCCAAGCACATGGAGAGCATGATCAACATCGCGGCCATTTACCTGGGCAAAGGCCAGCCGGAAGAGGCGCTCAAGGTGCTCACCAACGCCTTGAAGGTGTGGGACATCCCGCTGGTGCGGGCCAACATCGGGGTGGCCTATCTGCAGATGGACCGCCTGGACGAGGCGGCCGAGCAGCTCAAGATGGCGCTGAACTCCGCGCCCAACATGCCCGACGCCCTGACCAACCTGAGCACCATCTTCCTCAGGCAGGACAATCTGGACAAGGCCGCCCAGGCCGCCCGCGAGGCCCTCGAGCTCAACGACAACTTCGCCATGGCCCACAACAACCTGGCGGTGATCCTCTCCGAGCAGGGCGATCTGGAGCAGGCCCGCTTCCATGCCCTCCGGGCCCGGGAGCTGGGTTACGGCGTGCATCCCGAGTTGGCCGAGCGCCTGGAGCTGTCCTCCGACTGAATAGGTGTGGATTCAGGAAAATATTCACTTGACCAAACGGCCCCAGACCGTTATTGACAAGGGGTGCTTTCAGACCGTAAACCAGATTGCATGCCATGCCCGGCCCAGGCCGGGTGGTTTTCGGTGGGGCGGGCAAGTCAAGGCCCGCCGGCGAGGCGGTAGTAAGCCAGCTATTTATTACTTCGGGGTCGCCCCGAGCTGTTTTGCCAATCAAGGAGGACAAGCTATGTTCGAGGTGGTGGTTGACACTGACAAGTGCATCGGCGACGAGGAATGTGTGGAGGTCTGCCCGGTGGACGTGTATGAGATGCAGGACGGCAAGGCCGTTCCGGTCAACGCCGAGGAGTGCCTTGGCTGTGAGAGCTGCATCGAGGTGTGCGAGCAGGACGCCATTACCGTGACCGAGGTCTAGTTCCCTAAGACCATCGGTTTCTCGGAAATTTAGACCGTGCCGGGCCCAGTCCGGCGCGGTTGTCTTTTGGGCCGCGCGCGAAAAGGGCCGGCCCTTATCGGACCGGCCCCGGCTCATGGCATCTATGGTTTGGCGATAGCCCACTAAAAAAGGCCGTTCCTTCCCGGATCGGCCTCCCGCCCAAGCAATGAAAAAGGGCCGGCCCTTATCGGACCGGCCCCGGCTCATGACATCTATGGTTTGGCGCTAGCCCACCCCCAAAGGCCGTTCCTTCCCGGATCGGCCTCCCGCCCAAGCAATGAAAGAGGGCCGGCCCTTATCGGACCGGCCCTTTGTTCCCCTCTCTGAAAACTGCCGCGTGCGCGGCCTCACCCCGTTACTTCTTGGGGTGGCACTGATTGCACTTGGTGGGGCCCTTCTTGGCCTCCTTGTGGCAATCGCGGCAGTTCTTGTGATAGGCGTTGTAAAGGCTCAGCATCTTGCCCTGGTTCTTCTTGGGGCTGGTGTGACACTTGGAGCACTTCTCGACCTTATCACCGTCCTTAAAGACGTTCTTGCCGTCCTTGTAGACGTGGTGGCACTGGGTGCAGGCCAGCTTGAACTTCACGCTGTGTTCCTGGTGCGTGAACTTCACCGGCGCCTTCTTGAACTTCTTAAAACCCGGGTCCTTGATGTCGAAGGTGTCCGGCACCTTGCCCGACTTGGTGTCCTGGGCGATTGCCGTGCCCACCAGGGCCGTAATGGCAAAGGCCAGCACCACAAACACGGCGATGCAACACTTCTTCATGTCCCTGCTTCCTCCCATGTCATTCGGCAGCTTATGAATAAGCGAAAGTCTTCACGATCTCTTTGTCCCCGTTATAGGGCAGCAACCGGGGGGTTGTCAAGGAAATTTCGGGAAAAGCGGCAAGGGCTAACCCCTTGAAAAAGCGCATTCCCTATTGGGATCGCCCACTATTTTCGGCGGCCTTGGCCGTTTGCCACAGCTCCTCGCGCTCCCCGGGGCTCATCTGCTCCAGGGAACGCCCCTGCTCCCAGGCGGCGGCCTCCATGGCCTTAAAGCGCGCGGTGAAACGGCGGTTGGCCGCGCGCAGGGCGGCCTCGGCCCCCAGGCCCTGGTGGCGGGCCCATTGGGTCCAGGCGAAGAGCAGGTCGCCCAACTCGGCCTCGCGCTCGGTTTCGCCTTGCGCGGCGGCCAGTTCGGCGCTCTCCTCGGCGATCTTTTCCTCAACCCCGGCCGCGTCGTCCCAGTCGAAACCCGCCTTGGCCGCCCGCGAGCCCAGGCGCTGGGCCCTGAGCAAGGAGGGCGCGCCCCTCGGCACGCTGTCCAGCAGGCCCTCGGCCTTGTCGCCGCGCTCCTGCTTTTTAATCTCGCTCCAGCGCTCACGCACCTCGTCCGCGTCCTTGGCCGAGGCCTCGCCGAACACGTGGGGATGCCGCCGGGTCATCTTGGCGTGCACCTGGTCGATGATCTCGGCCAGGCTCCCCTGGCCGGCCTCGGCCAAGAGCTGGGCCTGGAAGACCACTTGGAAGAGCAGGTCGCCCAGCTCGCCCATGGCCTCGGCCGGGCTGCCGCTCTCGATGGCCTCCACCGCCTCGTAAGCTTCTTCTAATAGATAGGCCGCCGCGCTGGCCGGGGTCTGCTCCCGGTCCCAGGGGCAGCCGTCCGGGGCCCTGAGGCGGGCCACCAGCTCCACCAGGCGCGCCAGGGCCGCGCCGGGGTCGTCGCCGTGGGGTTCGCTCATTGCTTGGTTTTTTCCGGGGCTTGCTTCTGGCCGGGCTCGGGCTTCACCAGGCCGGCCTTTTCCTGCAAACGGCGGGTGAGGTCGGCGGGCACCAGGTCCATCATGTAGCGGCCCCCGGCCACCAGATAGGGCGCGATAACCGAGGTGCGCAAGGGGGCCATGGTGGAGAAGGGGTTGGCCAACAGGAGGAGGTTGATCAGCAGGTAGCAGACCAAGACGCCCTTGACCAGGCCCACCAGGCCGCCCAAAAGGCGGTCCAGGCCCGAGAGCCCCCCGCCCATGAGCAGACGGCGGATCAGGGCGCCCATCCACAGGAACACCGCGAACACCAGCAGCAAAATCAGGGCAAAGGCCACCGCCGGCCACCAGGTGGCCTGCACCTTGCTCAGCTGCTCCAGGGTGGCGCCCAGCTCCTGATAGAACATGGCGCTGACCACCACCGCGATGACCGCGCCCACCAGGCCGGCCAGCTCGCGCACCAAGCCGCGCATCAAGGCCTTCACGAAGAAGAAGACCAGGATGATCAGGAAACCGAGGTCCAGTAGGTTTGGCGCGTTATCCATCTTAATGCACAGCAGTAGCACGGCCGGGGCAAAAAAGTCAAGAAGCCGGAGCGAAAGCGTTTTACGATAGCGTAATGAAACCGGCAACTTGGGAACATGGTCTCCCCCCGGGGCCGCCGGGGGGATTGTTGTCAGGTCCCCGGGGCCTATGGTAAAGGTTAGGCGGAGATAAGCCCATGAAAATATACAGGCAAACCATCTCGCTGACCGGGACGGCGGGCACCGACGTTCACGAGGTCACCGGCGAGGTGGCCCGCGTGGTGGCCGCCTCGGGGATCGGCGAGGGCACGGTGCTGGTCTTCACCCCCGGCTCCACTGCGGCGGTGACCACCATCGAGCACGAGTCCGGCTGCCTGAGCGACCTCAAGCGCCTGCTGGACCAGTTGGCCCCGCCCGACGGCGAATACGCCCACAACCTGCGCTGGGGCGACGGCAACGGCTACAGCCATCTGCGCGCCGCCCTGCTGGGGCCATCCCTCACCGTGCCGGTCATGGGCGGCGGGCTGGGGCTGGGCACCTGGCAACGGATAGTTGTCCTGGATTTCGACAACCGCCCCCGCGACCGGCGGGTGGTCATAAGCGTGCAAGGCGAGTAAAGGCGGCCGCATGGACCCCGAGAGCCAAAAGAATCTCAGCTTCGGCGATCACGACGCGCTGCGCACCCTTCTGGGCGCACGCGACGCCCATCTGCGCCTGCTGGCCACGGCGGCCGGGGTGAAGGCCCGCGCCCGGGGCAACGAGATAAGCCTCTCGGGCCAGGCCGAGGCGGTGGAGCTGGCCGCCCTGGTGCTGGAGCAGCTCTACGGCCTTATCCAGCAGGGCTACCCGGTCTACGAGATGGACGTGGACTTCGCCTACCGCATCCTGGCAGGCGACCCCAAGGCCCAGCTCAAGGAGATCTTCCTGGATCAGGTCTACCTCACGGGCAAGAACCGCATCATCAGCCCCAAGACCCTGAACCAGAAGGCCTACCTGGAGGCGATCCGCTCCAAGGACATCGTGTTCGGCATCGGCCCGGCGGGCACCGGCAAGACCTACCTGGCCATGGCCATGGCCGTGGACGCCCTGCTCAAGGGCCTGGTGGACCGCATCGTGCTGGCCCGGCCCGCGGTGGAGGCCGGCGAGAAGCTGGGCTTTTTGCCCGGCGATTTGGCCGACAAGGTGAATCCTTACCTGCGCCCGCTCTACGACGCCCTGCACGACATGATGGAGTTCGACAAGGCCAACCGCCTCATGTCCAAGGGGGTCATCGAAGTGGCCCCCCTGGCCTTCATGCGCGGCCGCACCTTGAACAGCGCCTTCGTGGTGCTGGACGAGGCCCAGAACTCCACCTCCGAGCAGATGAAGATGTTTCTCACCCGCCTGGGCTTCGACTCCAAGGCGGTGATCACCGGCGACGTGACCCAGGTGGACCTGCCCGGCGGGGTGGTCTCCGGCCTGGTGCGCGCCCGCCAGATACTCCAGGGCATCCAGGGCATCGGCTTCGTGGACTTCGACGAGGCCGACGTGGTGCGCCACCACCTGGTCAGGCAGATCATCAAGGCCTACGACGCGGTGGGCAACGGGAGCTGATCATGGCGGTGCTTATCGATATCGACGAGGGCCTGCCTATCGACGAGGCGGCCCTGAGCGCCCGGGTGGAGCGGGTCTTGTCTGCTTTGGAGCTGAAGCCCACGGCTGAGCTTTCCCTGGTCATCTGCGGCGACGAGGAAATCGCGGCGATCAATGAGCAGTGGCTGGGGCGGGTGGGGCCCACCAACGTGATCTCCTTTGCCCAGGGCGAAGGGGAGGGCGCCGAGCTGACCCCGGAGCTGTTGGGTGACGTGGTGGTGAGCGCCCCTTATGCCGCCCGCGAGGCGGCCGAGAACGGCCTGGACCCGGACGAGCACTTGATCCGCCTGATAATTCACGGCATATTGCATTTATTGGGACATGAGCACGAGCAGGGCGGCGAGCCCGCCCGCCTGATGGAAGAAAAAACCGAGGAGCTGCTCACGGCCAGCGCGGTCTAGCGGTCTCGGCGAAAAAAATTTTGCAGCCGACTCGGCACAGCCAGCCGCCAGCAACGCAGTATAGCGGTGGCTGGCGAAGCCGGTCGCATGAAAGGAGAGCCGAAATGGCTCGCTTAAGCGTAAATGTTGATCACGTGGCCACCCTGCGCCAAGCCCGGGGCATCGACGAGCCCGACCCGGTGTGGGCGGCCATCCTGGCCGAAAAGGCCGGGGCCGACGGCATCATCGTGCACCTTCGGGAGGACCGCCGCCACATCCAGGACCGCGACTTGGAGGTGATGCGCCAGGTGGTCAAGGGCACCCTCAACATGGAGATGGCCGCCACCGAGGAGATGGTGGACATCGCCGGGCGGGTGGGGCCGGACATGTGCACCCTGGTGCCCGAGAAGCGCCAGGAGCTGACCACCGAGGGCGGCCTGGACGTGGCCGGCAACCTGGAGAACATCCGGGCGGCGGTGAGCGCGCTCCGGCAATCCGGCATCGTGGTGAGCCTGTTCATCGACCCCACCAGCGAGCAGATCAAGGCGGCCCACCAGGTGGAGGCCCAGGTGGTGGAGCTGCACACCGGCACCTATTGCAACGCCACGGACGAGGAGAGCCGCCTCAAGCTGTTGGGTCAGTTGGAAGACTCGGCCCGCCTGGCCTCGCGCCTGGGGCTCAAAGTGGCCGCGGGCCACGGCCTGAATCTGCGCAACGTGCATCCTCTCTTGGCCATGCCCGAGATCGAGGAGTACTCCATCGGCCACTCCATCATCGCCCGCGCGGTGTTCGTGGGCCTGGAGCAGGCGGTGGGCGAGATGCTGGCCCTGGTGCGCACGGCGGCCAAGCTGCGCTCGCCCGAGCCTCCCTCGCGGCGGCTGTAGGAGCGCGGCGTGATCTACGGCCTGGGGCTGGACCTGGCCAAGGTGGAGCGCATCGGCCGGGCCCTGGAGCGCCATGGCGAGCGCTTTTTGGCCCGCTGCTTCACGGCCTATGAGCAGAAGCTCTGCCTGAGCCGCCCGGGCAAGGCTTCGGCCCTGGCCCTGCGCTTCGCGGCCAAGGAGGCCTTTTCCAAGGCCGCCGGCCTGGGCATGAATGGTCTGGGCAAACGGGGTCTGGGCTGGACCGACATCGAGGTGGTCCACGACCCACGGGGCAAGCCCGAGCTGGTCTTGCACGGCCGGGCCAAGGCCTGGGCCGAGGAGACCGGCATAAGCAACAGTTTCGTTAGCCTCACCGACGAGGGCGACTATGCCGCGGCGGTGGTGGTGTTGGAGAAGTCATGATTCTGGTAACCGCCGAGCAGATGCAGGCCTGTGACCGCGAGACCATCGACAAGGTGGGCCTCCCGGGCGCGGTGCTCATGGAAAACGCCGCCCAGGGGGCGGTGCAGGTGCTCGGCGACATGCTGGGCGAGGTGGAGGGCCTGAGCGTGGCCGTCTTGTGCGGCCGGGGCAACAACGGCGGCGACGGCCTGGCCATGGCCCGCATCCTGGCCAACCAGGGCGCCGAGGCCGACTGCTACCTCATGGCCAAGAAGGACCAGCTCACCGGCGACGCGGCCCTGAACCTCAAGGTGGCGCTCAACTGCGGGGTCACGGTCAAGGAGTGCCCGGACGAGGAGAGCTTCGCCAAGCTGGCCGGGGAGATCGCGGCCCACGAGCTGTTCATCGACGCGCTGTTGGGCACCGGGCTCAGCAAGGAAGTGACCGGGCGCTACCGGGCGGCCATTGAGCTTCTTAACTCTCTAGATGCGCCGGTGATGGCGGTGGACATTCCCTCCGGCCTTTCGGCCGACACCGGGGCCCCCCTGGGCGAGGCGGTGGTGGCCGATCTCACCGCCACCTTCGGGCTGATCAAGCAGGGCCTGATCCTGGACGGCGGGGAGCACTGCGGCGAGCTTTACCTCATCGACATATCCATCCCGCCCAAGGTGATCGACGAGCTGGACCCGGCCTGCTTCCTCCTGGGCGACGAGCTGGCCGCCGCGCTGCTGAACCTGCGCCCGGTGGGCGGCCACAAGGGCACCTTCGGGCATCTGTTGGTCTTGGGCGGCAGCCCGGGCAAGAGCGGGGCGCCCTGTTTGGCGGCCATGGGGGCCTTGCGCGCCGGGGCGGGCCTGGTCACGGTGGGCATCCCCGCTTCCTTGAACCCCATCGTGGAGGCCAAGCTCACCGCGCCCATGAGCCAGCCCCTGCCCGAGAGCGCCTCTGGCGGCCTGAGCCCCGAGGCCCTGGGCACGGTGCTCCCCCTGTGCGCCGAGCGCAGCGCGGTGGTGCTGGGGCCGGGCCTGGGCCGCGAGGAAGGCTCCCTGGAGCTGGCCCGCGCCCTGTGGGCCCAGAACGAGACTCCCCTGGTGGTGGATGCGGACGGGCTCTACGCCCTGAGCGAGGGCTTCGGCCAGGCGGGGCCCGGCGCGTCCGAGGTGGTTATAACCCCCCATCCCGGCGAGGCGGCCCGTTTGCTGGGCATATCCACCGCCCAGGTGCAGGCCGACCGCTTGGCCGCCGCCCGCGCCCTGGCCGCGCGGGGCAGCTGCGTGGCGGTGCTCAAGGGGGCGCGCAGCATCGTGGCCGAGCCCGGCGGCCTGGCTTGGGTCAACCCCACGGGCAACCCGCTGTTGGCCAGCGGGGGCAGCGGCGACGTGCTTTCGGGCATCATCGGCGGGCTCATGGCCCAGGGCCTGGAAGCCATGGCCGCGGCCCTGGCCGGGGTCTACGCGCATGGCCTGGCCGCCGACCTGGCCTCCACCGAGTACGGCCAGCGGGGCCTGGCCGCCGACGAGCTGGCCGACTGGCTGCCCGAGGCCTTCGCGGCCCTGGAGGACCCCCTGGATGAAGACGGCGACGACGCGGACCCTTGCTAGGCGGCTAGACCCGTGGTAAAGGCATTGGTTATTGGGCGGCCCTTGGCCCGCCTGGAGACGATACTAAAAAACGAGGCCGACACCGAGGCCCTGGGCCAGCGCCTGGGGGCCTTGTTGTCTCCGGGCGGCGTGGTTCTTTTGATAGGCCGCCTGGGGGCGGGCAAGACGGTGTTGGCCCGCGGCCTGGCCCGGGGCCTGGGGGTGAGCGAAGACTACGCCATCGTCTCGCCCACCTTCACCCTGATGAACCACTACCCCGGCCGGGTGGACTTTTTCCATGCCGACCTCTACCGCCTGGAGGCGGGCGAGGCGGCCGAGCTGGAGATGCTCGAGGAAGCGGCGGCCGGAGTGCTGGCCGTGGAATGGGCCGAGCGGGCGCCGGGCCTGTGGCCGCCGGAGGCGGTGCGGGTGGAGCTGATGCCCGCGGAAGACGAAACGCGCCGCGCGGCCATCAGCGGGCCGGCGGAGATAATAGAACCGTTGCAACGGGCGCTAGAAGGCGCCGGGGTTTGAACGCGGGATAAACACATGGCCTTGATAGTGCAGAAGTACGGCGGCACCTCGGTGGGCAGCATCGAGAAGATACGCAACGTGGCGGCCAAGGTGAAGGCCCGGGCCGAGGCGGGCAACCAGATGGTGGTGGTGCTCTCGGCCATGAGCGGGGTCACCGACGGCCTGATCAAACTGGCCCACGAGATCAGCAGCCGCCCCCGGGCCCGCGAGCTGGACGTGCTCATGGCCACCGGCGAGCAGCAGTCCGTTGCCTTGTTCTGTATGGCCGCCACCGAGATGGGCCTGCCGGCCCGCTCCCTTCTGGGCTTCCAGGCGGCCATCCTCACCGACCGCATGTTCGGCAAGGCCCGCATCACCGACGTGGAGACCGCCCGCATCCAGGAGTTTTTGAACAACGGCAAGGTGGTGGTGGTGGCCGGCTTCCAGGGCCTGGACTGGGACAGCGGCGACGTGACCACCCTGGGGCGCGGAGGCAGCGACACCACCGCCGTGGCCCTGGCCGCCGCCTTGAAGGCCGACGTCTGCGAGATCTACACCGACGTGGAGGGCGTCTACACCACCGATCCCAACGTGGTGCCCGAGGCCCGCAAGCTCAGCTACGTCTCCTACGAGGAGATGCTGGAGATGGCCTCTTTGGGGGCCAAGGTTTTGGACATCCGATCGGTGGAGTTCGCCGCCAAGTTCGGAGTCAAGATACACGTACGTTCCACCTTTACCGACCGGGAGGGCACCATGGTGGTACCCGAGGACCAGATTACCGAGAAGCTCATCATCTCCGGCGTGGCCTACAACAAGAACGAGGCCCGGATTACCATCAAGGGCGTGCCCGACACCCCCGGCATCGCCAGCAAGGTCTTCATCCCCATTAGCGCGGCGGGCATCGTGGTGGACGTGATCATTCAGAACACCTCGGCCGACGGCAAGACCGACCTTACCTTCACCGTGCCCAAGACCGACTTCGACCAGGCCATGGACATAGTGGGCAAGACCGCCGACGAGATCGGCGCGGCCGAGGTTTTGGGCGACACCGGCATAGCCAAGGTGAGCGTCATCGGCATAGGCATGCGCAATCACGCCGGCGTGGCCACCAGGATGTTCGCGGCCCTGGCCGAGGAGAACATCAACATTCTCACCATCAACACCAGCGAGATTAAGATTTCCTGCGTCATCGAAGAGAAGTACACCGAGCTGGCCGTGCGCGCCCTGCATGACACTTTCGGCCTGGCCGAGGATCTCACACCTAAAAAAGAAGACGTGGTCTAATTATGTCTGGTAACGCCCCGGTCATCGAACTTTACGACACCACTCTCCGGGACGGAACCCAGGCCGAAGGATTCGTCCTCACCCCCGAGGACAAGCTCAAGGTGGCCCGCCAGTTGGACCGCCTGGGGGTGAGCTACATCGAGGGAGGTTGGCCCGGTTCCAACCCCCGCGATCAGGAATTCTTCGAGCGGGCCGGCGAGCTAAAGCTCGAGAACTCGGTCCTGGTGGCCTTCGGTTCCACCCATCACGCCAAGCGCACTCCGGAGAACGACCCCAACCTGGCCGCCCTCATCGCGGCCCCGGCCCCGGTCTGCGCCCTGGTGGGCAAGTCCTGGTCCAAGCACGTCACCGCCCAGCTGGGTATCGAGCTGGAGCGCAACCTGGAGATCATCGCGGCGTCGGTGGCCTATATGAAAGAGGCGGGACGCCGGGTGTTCTTCGACGCGGAGCACTTCTTCGACGGCCTGGCCCAGGACGAGGCCTACGCCTTGGCGGTATTAACCGCCGCCGCCGAAGCCGGGGCCGAGGCCCTGGTGCTCTGCGACACCAACGGCGGCTCCCTGCCTTCCTGGATCACCGAAGGCGTGGGCAAGGTGGCCGCCGCCCTGCCCGGCGTCACCCTGGGCATCCACTGCCACAACGACGGCGACCTGGCCACGGCCAACACCCTGGCCGCCGTGCAGGCGGGCGCGCGCCAGATACAGGGCACCACCGGAGGCATGGGCGAGCGCTGCGGCAACGCCGACCTCTGCGCCATCGTGCCCACCTTGCAGCTCAAGATGGGCTACCAGTGCCTGCCCGAGGACCATCTGCGGCGGCTAACCGACACCGCCCGCTTCATCCGCGAGCAGGCCAACCAGCCGCCCGCCGCTTTTGCTCCCTACGTGGGTATCAGCGCCTTTTCCCACAAGGGCGGCCTGCACATCTCGGCGGTGGAGAAGGACCCGGCCCTGTACGAGCACATCTCCCCCGAGTTGGTGGGCAACAACCGCCGCTATTTGCTCAGCGACCTGGCCGGACGCGCCGCGCTGCTCAAGAAGCTGGCCGACTGGGGCTTCAACCTGTCCCCGGACGACCACCGCATCAAGGAGCTCTTGGACGAGCTCAAGGAGCGGGAGAACGAGGGCTACGCCTATGAGGCGGCCGAGGCCTCCCTGGAGCTCTTGGTCAACCGCCGCATGGGCGGGCGGCCCAGCCACTTCTTCGACCTCCTGGGCTTCCGCGTGGCCGACTACAAGGAGTCCGAGGCCAAGCCGCCTTCCTCCGAGGCCACCGTCCGGGTGAAGGTGGAGGGCGTGGAGGAGCACACCGCGGCCATGGGCGACGGCCCGGTGAACGCCCTGGACCGCGCCATCAGAAAGGCCCTGTCGCGCTTCTACCCCGCGCTCAACACCATGAAGCTGGTGGACTACAAGGTGCGGGTGCTGGTGGGCAGCGCGGGCACCGAGGCGCGGGTGCGGGTGCTGGTGGAGTCCTCCGACGGCGAGAGCCGCTGGGGCACCGTGGGGGTTAGCTTTGACGTGCTGGAGGCGTCGTGGCAGGCCCTGGGCGACAGCATTCGTTATAAATTGTTTAAAACCCTCCAGGGTAAGATGGCCTAGGCTGCGGCGGCCGGTTCCTGCCTGCGGCTTATATCAAATAGAGACCAAGGGGCTGGGCCTCAGCGCGAGGCCCGGCCCTTTTTGTTAGTGGTATCTCCCTGAACTCGCCCACCGGCCCAGGGGCGGCTTTTGTGTTAAATTAGGGTCACACCTGATTGGCAAGCGGCGATGCGAGCGCCGCCGGGCAAGGAGGACGGCCATGAATTCGAGCGCTGGCGTAACTATCACCAACCACATCCTGGACCAGCAGAGCGCCCACGCCGGGGCCACCGGCGCCTTCACCCACCTGCTCAACGAGATCGTCATGGCCGCCAAGATCATCAACAGCGAGGTGAACAAGGCCGGGCTGGTGGACATCCTGGGCAGCACCGGGCGGCGCAACGTGCAGGGCGAGACGGTGAAAAAGCTCGACGAGTTCGCCAACAGCCTGATGGTGGACCGCCTCTACCGCTCGGGCCACGTGGCCATGCTGGCCTCCGAGGAAGACTCCGACCCCATCGAGCCGCCCCGGGGCTGCACCCTGGGCGACTACATCGTCACCTTCGATCCCCTGGACGGTAGCTCCAACATCGACGCCAACGTGTCCATCGGCACCATCTTCAGCATTCTCAAGCGGCGCAGCAAGGGCCCGGAGTGCGACCTTTCCGACTTCTTGCAGCCCGGCACCCAGCAGGTGGCCGCGGGCTACGTGCTCTACGGCTCCTCCACCATGCTGGTCTACTCCACGGGCAACGGCGTGTCCGGCTTCACCCTGGACCCCTCGGTGGGCGAGTTCCTGCTCAGCCACCCGGACATCCAGGTGCCTTCGCGCGGCAAGATAGTCTCGGCCAACATGGGCTATTGGGACTACTGGAGCGAGGGGCTCAAGAGCTACTTCCGCTACCTGCGCACCAAGACCGACGACAAGCCGGTCTACTCCCTGCGCTACATCGGCTCCATGGTGGCCGACATCCACCGCACCCTCTTGTACGGCGGGGTGTTCCTCTATCCGGCCGACTCCAAGGACCCCAAGAAGCCCTGGGGCAAGCTGCGCCTGCTCTACGAGTGCAACCCCATGGCCTACCTCATGGAGCAGGCGGGTGGCGCGGCCTCCACCGGCGAGGGCCGGGTCTTGGAGGTGGACCCCACCGACCTGCACCAGCGGGTGCCTTTTATCGGCGGCAGCGCCCAGGACGTGGCCGAGGCCGTGGCATTCATTAGTGGGCAACGCAGCGAATAGCAACGACCCGGGCCGTCTGGTCCTGGGCATCGAAAGCTCCTGCGACGAATCCGCCGCCGCCGTGGTGGCCGACGGACGCCGGGTGCTTTCCTCCGTGGTGGCCAGCCAGGTAAAGGACCACGCCCCCTTCGGCGGGGTGGTGCCCGAGCTGGCCAGCCGCCGCCATTTGGAAAATCTGGCCCCGGTGGTCTCCGCCGCGCTGAGCGAGGCGGGCCTCACCCTGGACGGCATAACCGGCGTGGCAGTCACCCAGGGGCCCGGGCTCATCGGCGCGCTACTCATCGGCCTGAACCTGGGCAAGGCCCTGGCCTGGAGCCGGGGGCTGCCCCTGGTGGGGGTCAGCCATCTGGAGGGCCACCTGGCCGCCTTGTCCCTGGGCGAGGAGCCCCCGCCCTATCCCTTCCTGGCGCTCTTGGTGAGCGGGGGGCACACCTCCCTGTTCCTGGTGCGCGGGCCGGGGGGGCAAGAGGAGCTGGGCTGCACGGTGGACGACGCGGCGGGAGAGGCATTCGACAAGGTGGCCAAGCTCTACGGCCTGGGCTATCCCGGCGGGGTGATCATCGACCGCATGGCCGCCCAAGGCGACCCCAAGGCCATCCAGCTGCCCCGTCCCCGTCTGCACGACGGCACCCTGGACTTCAGTTTCTCGGGGCTCAAGAGCGCGGTGGTGCGCTTCCGCGAGGCCAATCAGGGGGCGGACTATCGCATCGAGGACCTCTGCGCCGGCTTCCAGGAGGCGGTGGTGGAGGTGTTGGTCAAGAAGACCCTGGCCGCGGCCAAGCAGCACGGGGTGAACCACCTGGCCCTGGCCGGGGGGGTGGCGGCCAACCAGCGCCTGCGCGCCGCTCTGGCCCAGGCGGCCGAAGAGGCGGGCATGGGGGCCACCCTGCCGCCCCTGAACCTCTGCACCGACAACGCGGCCATGATCGCGGCCGCGGGCTGCCACCACCTGCGGGCCGGCCGCCGCATGCCGCTCACCGCCGACGCCATCAGCCGCCTGCCCCGGGGCGGGGCCCTGCCGCCGGACGCCTGATGCATCCCGCCGCCATACTAAAGGCCCACGGCCTGCGCGCGGGCAAGAAGCGCGGCCAGAACTACCTCACCCAGCCCCCCACCGCCGAGGCCATCGCGGTGGGCGCGGGCATCGCGCCCGAGGACACCGTGCTGGAGATCGGGGCGGGCCTGGGTGCGCTGACCCTGCCCCTGGCCGCCAAAGCCAAGCGGGTCATCGCCCTGGAGGTGGACCGGGGCATCTTCGCGGCCCTGGGCGAAGTGCTGACCGAAGCCGGGGCCAGCAACGTGGAGGCCCGCCTGGCCGACGCCTTGCGCTTGGACTGGGAGGCCCTGGCCACCGAGGTGGAGGGCCCCCTGGTGGTGGTGGGCAATTTGCCCTACAGCATCTCCAGCCCGCTCTTGTTCGACCTGCTGGAACACCGCGCCCTGTGGAAAGGCGCCACCCTGATGCTGCAAAAGGAGCTGGCCGTGCGCCTGGCCAGCGGCCCCGGCGGCAAGGACTGGGGACGTCTGTCGGTGCTCGTGCAGATGTGGTGCCAGGTGCGCGCGGGCCAAGAGGTGGGGCCGGGGCAGTTTTTCCCCCGTCCGGCGGTGGCCAGCGCGGTGGTGCATCTCATCCCCCGCTCCGCCCCGGCGGCGGACCTGGGCGGCCCCGGCGGCGAGGCGTTCTTAAGCCGCGCGGTCAAGGCCGCCTTCAGCCAGCGGCGCAAGACCGTGGCCAACAGCCTGGCCGGGGGCCTGCAAATGCCCCGCGAGGGGGCCCTGGCCCTGCTGGAGGCGGCGGGCATCGAGCCCACCCGCCGGGCCGAGACCCTGAGCCTGGCCGAGTTCGCGGCCCTGGCCCGCGCCCTGGCCGCCGCATCAGCCTGAACACCTGTGTCATAATTAAAGGGTAGGGGGTTTTCAATCGCGCGAGGAGGTTTCCCCGTGACGCCTAAATCCTGGTCCCTGATCTGGCTGCTGGCCGCCCTGGCCCTGATCGCGGCCTGCGCCCCGCCTTTCGTCGACCCCGGCCCCAACCCGGCCCGGGTGGTGGTGAGCGTGAAGCGCACCCTCGACGCCCAGAGCGTGCAGAGCGCCATGCAGGCCCAGGGGCCCTTCCCGGGCCGCGCGGTGCGCTTCGATGGCTTCACCGGGCCCTTCTGGGGCCTCAGGGTGGAGATCAAGCAGCCGGACGGCAAGTGGTTCCGCCTGCCCCTGGCAAAAGGCCAGGGCGATATGCCCGACGGCTACAGCGTGGACATCCGGCGGGTGTTTTTGGCCCCGCCCGGCCGCCAGGAGTTGCGCTTCCGCCTGGAGGCCAACATCAACCGCTCCTGGCAGCAGCAGGTGGGCGACCCCTACGTCACCCGCAGCAACGCCGACGGCTCGGTCTATCAGGTCTACGACCCCCAGTTCGTGCCCCAGAGCGAGGCCATCTATTTGCTGGACCAGAAGCGGGAGCGCACCTTGGAGCTCAAGGGCGGCCAGGAGGTGGCGCTCAAGCCGTTCGACTAGACCTGGGGGGCTAACATATTCCCTTGCATCACCCAAATTCGGTGTTAGCTTTCGTTTGACAGGCCCCCGGGCCTGTGTTAGCAATTAAGCCGTCGTATTCCCAGGCCATCCCTTGACGGCGCGGCCGCTTGAGAGCCCATAAGGCTACGGGCAGGACCAAAGGCGCGGGATAGGGGAGGCCTCGAAGCTGCAACCGCTTGGATCGCAGGAGCGACCGGGACGGAAAGCGTTGTCGAACGAAATCACCGTAATACGTACGCCCCATGAGATGCGGGCCTATTCCGAGCAGGCGCGCTCGGCGGGCAGACGTGTGTCCCTGGTGCCCACCATGGGCGCCCTGCATGCCGGCCACCTCTCGCTGGTGGACTACGCCCGCGAGCACAGCGACGTATTGGTGGTGAGCATCTTCGTCAACCCCATGCAGTTCGACCGGGCCGACGACCTGGACGCCTACCCCCGCACCTGGGAGGCGGACTACGCCCTGTGCGTGGAGCACGGGGTGGACGTAATCTACGCCCCCACCGCCGGGGCCATGTACCCCGAGGGTTTCGCGACCAAGATAAGCGTGGAGGGCCTGAGCAGCGGCCTCTGCGGGGCCCACCGGCCGGGCCACTTCGACGGCGTGACCACCGTGGTGGCCAAGCTGTTCAACGCGGCGAAACCCCACCTGGCCGTGTTCGGCCAAAAGGACTACCAGCAGCTCAAGGTGATTGAGCGCATGGCCCGCGACCTGGACATGGGCCTGGAGGTCATCGGCCGGCCCACTCACCGCGAGGCCGACGGCCTGGCCATGAGCAGCCGCAACGTGCACCTGAGCCCCGAGGAGCGCGAGAACGCCCTGTGCCTGCGCCGGGCCCTGGACCTGGCCCGCGCCCTGGCCGTGGGGGGCGAAACCGACGTGGCGGCCATTGTCGCCGCCGCCAGCCAAGAGATAAACCAGACTCCGGGCGCGCGCCTGGAGTATGTGGAAGTGGTGGATGCCGAGCAGTTGTCCCCGCTGAGCCGCCTGGACGGCCCGGCCCGCATGGCCCTGGCCGTGTGGCTGGGCTCCACCCGTTTGATCGATAACGACGCCCTTAACTGAGGACGATCATGCAACGTCATATGTTCAAGTCGAAATTGCACCGCGCCACGGTAACCGAAGCCGAGCTGCACTACGAGGGCAGCCTGTCGGTGGACCAGGACCTGATGGACGCGGCCGAGATGATCCCCCACGAGATGATCGCGGTCTACAACATCAACAACGGGGAGCGCTTCGAGACCTACATCATCCCCGGTCCCCGGGGCAGCGGCGTGTTCTGCCTCAACGGCGCGGCCGCCCGCAAGGGCGAGGTGGGCGACAAGATCATCATCGTCACCTCCTGCTGGCTGGATGAGGCCGAGCTGGCCGCCCACCAGCCCCTGTCGATCCTGTTGGACGACAACAATAAGATCGCCAAGATCACCCGCGAGGAAAAGCACGGCCTCCGGGTGGCTCAATAAGCCTTTTCCGGCCGGCCCCTTTCGGGCCGCCGTCCACATATCGGGCGCCGCTCCCCGGCTGGGGGGCGGCTTCGCCTTTG
This sequence comes from Desulfarculaceae bacterium, assembly GCA_020444545.1. Lineage (NCBI taxonomy): Bacteria > Pseudomonadati > Thermodesulfobacteriota > Desulfarculia > Desulfarculales > Desulfarculaceae > Desulfarculaceae bacterium. Next base: position 176,946 of record JAHLKT010000007.1, read on the forward strand.
CCCCGCCCCGCCCCCGCCGCCCCCGGTACGATCTGCCCCGGCCTCTAGCCGCCTTGCAAGCGCTCCGTTCCTTGACAACCCCCCGTACTGCGGATAAATTTTTGTACTTACTATAATTCGATCCAGAAGGAGGCTTGCGGGATGGGTGACAACTACCTGTTTTCCAGCGAATCGGTGACCGAGGGCCATCCGGACAAGGTCGCGGATCAGATCTCCGACGCTATTTTGGACGCCATGCTCAAGGACGACCCCGAGAGCCGCGTTGCCTGCGAAACCCTGGTCACCACCGGCATGGCCATGGTGGCCGGCGAGATAACCACCGAGACCTACGTGGACATCCCCGAGGTGGTGCGCAACACCATCAAGGGCATCGGCTACACCAACTCCTCCATGGGCTTCGACTGGGAGACCTGCGCGGTGCTCACCAGCATCGACAAGCAATCGCCCGACATCTCCCAGGGCGTCACCGCCGACACCAGCCTCTTCGGCGAACAGGGGGCCGGCGACCAGGGAATCATGTTCGGCTTTGCCTGCACCGAGACCCCGGAGCTGATGCCCGCGCCCATCCACTTCGCCCATCTGCTGGCCCGCCGCCTGGCCAAGGTCCGCAAGAACGGCTCCCTGGGCTTCCTTCGGCCCGACGGCAAGAGTCAGGTGACCCTGCAGTACGAGAACGGCATGCCCAAGCGGGTGGAGGCGGTGGTCATCGCCAGCCAGCACAGCCCGGACGTGAAATACGAGACGCTCAAGGAAGCCATCATCGACGAGGTGATCAAAAAGGTGCTTCCCCTGGAGATGCTCGACGGCGACACCAAGATGTTCATCAACACCACCGGCCGCTTCGTGGTCGGCGGCCCCCACGGCGACTGCGGGCTCACCGGCCGCAAGATCATCGTGGACACCTACGGCGGCCAGGGCAGCCACGGGGGCGGCTGCTTCAGCGGCAAGGACCCCTCCAAGGTGGACCGCTCCGGCTCCTACTACGCCCGCTACGCGGCCAAGAACCTGGTGGCCTCGGGGGTGTGCGACAAGTGCGAGGTGCAGGTGGCCTACGCCATCGGCGTGCCCGAGCCGGTTTCCATCCTGGTAAACACCTTCGGCACCGGCAAGGTGGACGAGGACAAGCTCTCGGCGGCCATGCCCAAGCTGTTCGACTTCAGGCCCGCGGCCATGATCCATCAGCTCAACCTCAAGCGCCCGGTGTACAAGCGCACCGCGGCCTACGGCCACTTCGGCCGCGAGGAAGAGGGCTTCACTTGGGAAGTCGCCGACCGGGCCGAGGCCATCAAGGAATTCTTCAACCTCAAGACCTCTTGCTGAGGCGGAGCCTTAAATAATGAAATGTGACATCGCCGATCGCGGCCTGGCCGAAAAAGGTCAATTGCGTATCGAGTGGGCCGGCCGCTCCATGCCCGTGCTCAAGCAGATTCGCGAGCGCTTCGAGAAGGACAAGCCCCTGGAGGGTGTGACCCTGGCCGCCTGCCTGCACGTGACCACCGAGACCGCCAACCTCTGCGACACCCTCAAGGCGGGCGGGGCCGAGGTAGTCATCTGCGCCTCCAACCCCCTGTCCACCCAGGACGACGTGGCCGCCAGCCTGGTGGAGAACTCGGGCATCAGCGTCTACGCCATCAAGGGCGAGGACACCGAGACCTACTACCAGCACCTCAATGCGACGCTGGACGCCGCGCCCAACATCACCATGGACGACGGGGCCGACCTGGTCAGCCAGATCCACTCTGAGCGCAAGGACCTGATCAGCGGCATCATCGGCGGCACCGAGGAGACCACCACCGGCGTGATCCGCCTGCGGGCCATGGCCGCCGACGGCGTGTTGGCCTATCCCATCGTGGCGGTCAACGACGCCATGACCAAGCACCTGTTCGACAACCGCTACGGCACCGGTCAGAGCACCATAGACGGCATCATCCGGGCCACCAACCGCCTGATCTCGGGGAGCTACTTCGTGGTCTGCGGCTACGGCTGGTGCGGCCGCGGCGTGGCCATGCGGGCCAACGGCCTGGGGGCCAAGGTCATCGTCACCGAGGTGGACCCGCTGAGGGCCCTGGAGGCGGTGATGGACGGCTACCAGGTGATGCCCATCGCCGAGGCGGCCAAGATCGGCGACTTCTTCTGCACCGTCACCGGCGACATCGGCGTGATCCGCCAGGAGCACTTCGCGGCCATGAAGGACGGGGCCATCGTGGCCAACAGCGGCCACTTCAACGTGGAGCTGGACCTGGAGGGCCTGGCCGAGATCACCAAGCAGACCCGCGAGATCCGCGACTTCGTGGTGGAGCACACCATGAACAACGGCAACCAGGTCTACGTGCTCGGCGAAGGCCGCCTGATCAACCTGGCCGCCGCCGAAGGGCACCCCTCGTCGGTGATGGACATGAGCTTCGCCAACCAGGCCCTGTGCGCCGCCTACATGAAGGCCAACGCGGCGGACCTGGAAAAGACGGTCTACCCGGTGCCCGAGTTCATCGACGCCGAGGTGGCCCAGCTCAAGCTGGCCGCGCTCAACGTGGACATCGACGAGCTCACCGAGGAGCAGGAGCGCTACCTCAACTCCTGGACCATGGGTACGTAAGAAAAAAGGGCTCCCGACCCAAAACAGCCCAGGGCCCGGGTCGCATTTCGGCCCGGGCCCTTGTAAGATACCTCCCACGCCGGCGTAGCTCAGGGGTAGAGCAGCTGATTCGTAATCAGCAGGTCGACGGTTCGAATCCGCCCGCCGGCTCCAAGAATATTAGGCGGTTACGGCTAATGGCCGTGGCCGCTTTTTTGATGGGGTAAGCATTGGGTAAGCACGCGGCGCGGTTTCAGGGCCCCACGACCAAGCCATCGGCACGATCCGTTTATTAATGCTGCCCTGATGTCATCTAAGAGTTAAAAGGGGCCCGGCCTGCGCCGGGCCCCTGCGGGGTGATTTATGCGGTTAAGCTTGTCTTAGAAGACGAAGCGGAACTGCACGCCCAGCAGCCACTCGTTGCCCTGGCCGTTGCCGGTCTGGGGGCTGTCGCCGTAGTTGAAGTACGAGAACTCGGGGTGGACACCGAAGTTCTTGGTGAACTGGTAAGGCACGGCGATGAAGGCGCCCATGCGGACGTTCTCGTCCTTGGAGAAGCCGTTCTTGCCGGACCAGGCGTCGTTGGAGAAGTTCTCGTAGCCCACGCCACCGGTGATCATGATCTTGCCGATCTTGTACTCGCCGGCCAGGATACCACCGTAGATGGTGGTGTCGTCGATACCGCCGGTGGTGATGCCGTTGCGGTAAGGCTGGGTAAGGGCGACGGGGTAGAAGGGATACTCAGTCGCGAAGTTCACGCCGTAGTGGCCCTGGAACTTTAGGGTGAAGGCGCCGACAGTGTACTTGATCGGGAGCACGAAGGCCCAGGTGTTGTAGCTGTCGTCAAAGGCGCCGGTGCTGCCGGACTCATACTTGTGGTTCACGAAGTTGAAGCCCGGGTGAGCCATGAAGCCGCCGAACTTGAACATCAAGGTCACGCTGGCGCGGGGGAACATGAAGCTGCTGTCGGTGCCGGTGCCGAAGTAGTTGGTCTTCTGGCGCGGCTCTTCCAGCGCGAACTGGACGCCCCACTTGGCGGTGTTATAGGTGAACTGCACCTGAGGCACGCGGTGAGGCCACAGGAAGCCCCAGCCGAACATCAACAGGTGAGCGTTCTCGTTCAGGCCGACGTACTGACGCACGTGGTAGGCCAAGGAACCGAACCAGTTGTCGGTCTGACCAGCCAGGATACGGCAGTTGCCCACACGCCAATAGGCGTAGGCATAACGCAGGCTGACGCTGGCTTCGGGCTGCAGGCTCTTAAGGCCGAGCTCGATACGGCCACCCACGTTTTTGTCCACGCTGTAGAAGCGGGCCTGCAGGTAGCTGTGACCAGGCATGTTCAGGAACCAGGAGCCCACCGCGTCGGAGCCGTTGGTGGTGAGCTCTTCGCTTTTCTGCTGCCAGCCGATGTCGGTCAGCATACGAGCGGCCATCTGGAAGGTGTAGGTCGAGGGCGACACGTCCGCCAGGGCCGGGACCGCCACCGCCAACGCCATCACGGCCGCCATAGCCATGATAAGCAACTTTTTCATTTGACCAGTTCTCCACAAATGAGTTTATGCAGATGCGCCCTTAGCCTCCGGGTGCCCACCCGGAAAGGCGCATCCTTGCTAAGCCAGGCAGGGCGGCAGAATCACCCCAAACTGCTGCCTACCTTGGCGTCTAGCCGTCCTTTTCTCACATTCACGATAATCCAAAAAACCTCAACAAGTTGCCGGAAAATAACTATACAGGCGTCTGCCTACAAATTTTTTGCGAAAGCTTAACTTAAACGGCAATATTGCCGTGACGTATCGTTAAATAAGTCGCCGCCGGCTTGCCAATCTGCCGTCCCGCAGGCCCCTCTAGACCCGGTAGGCTTCGCGCCCGTCCTGGCCGTACCAGCCCCGGGTGAGCGTTTTTACGTAAATCACCTTGTCGTCGCCCGGGGCGTAGAAATCGGCCAGCACCGCCTGGGGGGCGTAGCCCCGCGCCTGGTAGAAATGGCGGGTGGGGCGGTAATGGGGCCGCGAGGAGGTCTCCACGTACATGCGCTCCCCGCCCATGCCCACGGCGCGTTGCTCGGCCAGCTCCAGCAAGGCGCTGCCCAGGCCCGCGCCCCGGCGCTCATTGTCCACCACGATCCAAAACAAATCCCAGGAGGCGGTGGTGCAGGCGATGGGCCCGTAACAGGCATAGCCCGCCAGCTCCGCGCCCGAGGGCGCGAAGATGAAATGGTAGCCGCTGGCCAGGCCCCTGGCCAGGCGCTCGCTGGCCAGCTCGGCGGCCACGGCCACCTCGTCGGGGCGGAAGAATCCGCTGTCCCTGGTTATGCGCTCCACCATCTCGGAGTCGCCGGGAAGAACTTCCTCGCGCCAGAGCTCGCCGGTTTGCGCGGTCGCTTGCATACTCGCTTACACTCACTTGCGGTGGGCATCGTCCAGGATGGCCGCCACCACCGCCTTTTGCTCCATGCCCGCCTGGGCCGCCGCGGCCATGAAGCCCGCGTCCGAGGCCAGACAGGGATTGGCGTTCACTTCCAAAATCCAGGGTCGGCCCAAGCGGTCCACCCGGAAGTCCACCCGGGCCCAGCCGCGCAGGCCGAACAGGGACCAGCAGGCCTTGGCCAGGCGGCCCAGCTCGCTGAGCAGCCACTGGTCGTCCGGGCCGAAGTCGTAGCGGCGGGGGGTGTGGTGATACTCGAAAGACCCCGCCTCCCACTTGGCGCGGTAACCCACCACCTTGAGCTGGTTGGCCGCGAAGCCGTCGAACACGATCTCCGCCGGGGGCAGCAGGCGCGGACCCCGGGGACCGGCCAACAGGGCCAGGTTGAACTCGCGGCCCTCCACGTAGGATTCGGCGAACACCGGGCCGCCCAGCTCGGCCGCCTTGGCGGCCAGGGCGTTGGCCAGGGCCTCCCCCCGGCGCACCAAGGAGCTTTGGTCGATGCCCAGGGAACCGTGCTCCCACACCGACTTGATGAGCCAGGGCCCGCTGGCCGTGCCCCGGCCCTCGCCGCGGATGCTGCGCCAGGCCGGGGTGGGCAGGCCCGCGCGGCGCAAGACCCGCTTGGCCAGGAGCTTGTGGGAGGTGAGGAGCATGGCCCGTCCTCCGGCCCCGGTGAAGCTCAGGCCCCGCTTGGAAAGCAAATAGGGCACCGAGGCGATGCGGCTGGCCCGGCCCAGGGGCTCCTCCACCAGGTTGAACACCGCACCCGGGCGCAGGGCGGCCAGGCGCGCTAGGCTCTCGGCGGGCGAGCCGCCCCAGGCGCTCAGCTCGGGCAGATGGCCCAGGGCCTTGAGGCAGGCCGCCGCCTCGCGGGCCTGGACCAGGTTGTCCTCCTGGTCCGGCCGCGCCCCGGCTTCCACCGCATCATGCAGAACCGCCACGCGCACGGCTTTGGCCTCAGTACAGGCCCGGGGCCGGACAGGGGCTCGCCATGAGCCGCCGCTCCAGGGCCGAGGCCACGATGCGCTCGATGAGCTTCACGTAGGGCATCTCCACCAGGCCGCAGAGGATGGGCAGGTCCGAGTGCTCGGGGTGCAGCCCGGCCAGGGGGTTCACCTCCAGGAAGGAGGGCTTGCCCGCCGCGTCGCAGCGCAGATCCACCCGCCCGGCGTCGCGGCACTCCAGGCCGCGCCAAGAGGCCAGGGCCAGCTCGCCGGCCTCCCCGGCGATGGCGCCCTTCACCCGGCGGTAGCTCACCAGGCTCTCGCACTCTTCCTTGTTGCGATAGGAATAGACCTCCGCGTCGGCCCCGGAGCGCAAGAGAACCTCCATCACCCCTATGATCCGCGCCTTGGGGCCGGTGCCCACGATGCCCACCGTGAACTCCCGGCCGGGCAAGAAGCTCTCCACCAATACCGGCTGGCCGTAGCGGGCGATGAGCTCGGCGCATACCGCCGCGAGCTGCTCGCGGCCGGTCACCTTGGAGGCCGCCTCCACCCCGCGCCCGGTGCCCTCGGCCACCGGCTTGGCGAACAGGGGCCAGCCCAGGTTGACCGACGCGGCCTGAGAGGGCTCGGCCACCACCGCGAAGTCCGGCGTGGCCAGGCCCAGGTCGCGCACCACCCGCTTGGCCATGCCCTTGTGCAGGGTGAGGCTCAGGGTCATGGGGTCGGAGAAGGTGTAGGGCAGGCCGTAGTATTCCAGCAGGGCCGGCACCAGGGCCTCGCGGCCGTAGCGCCCCAGGCCCTCGGCGATGTTGAACACCAGATCCCAGCGCTCGCCCTGAGACAGGCTCGCCACCAGCGAGGGCAGGGAGCCGATGCGCACCGGGTCATGGCCCAGCGAGGCCAGGGCCTGCTCGATGCCCTCGATGGTGCGGGGGCTGTCGAACTCGGCCACCTGCTCCTCGCTGTAGCCGCGCTCCAGGTATTCCGCGCGCAGATCGTAGGTAAGGCCAATGCGCATGGCCCTATTCCTTTCCTGGCCGCCTTCAGCAGGCCGCCGGGCCCAGGTCGCCGCCGCAGTCGGGATAGGTGTAGGTCCCGCCCGCGTAGTTTTTCAACACCAGGTCGTTGCCGTTTTTGCCCACCACTGCCTCGGGGTACAGGGCCACCTTGCCGCCGCCGCCCGGGGCGTCGATGACAAAGGTGGGCACCGCATAGCCGCTGGTGTGGCCCCGAAGGCCCTTGATAATCTCCAGGCCCTTGCTCACCGGGGTGCGGAAGTGGGACGAGCCCACGATGGGGTCGCACTGATACAAATAGTAGGGGCGCACCCGCATCTTCAAAAGGCCCTGCATCAGCTTGCGCATGGTCTCCACCGAGTCGTTCACCCCGGCCAGGAGCACCGTCTGGCTGCCCAGGGGGATGCCCGCGTCGGCCAAACGGGCGCAGGCCCGCGCCGTCTCCGGGGTCAGCTCCGCCGGGTGGGTGAAGTGCAGGCTCATGAACAGCGGGTGATAGCGTTTGAGCTTTTTCACCAGCTCGGCGGTTATGCGCTGGGGCAACACCGCCGGGGTCTTGGTGCCCAGGCGCAGCACCTCCACGTGGGGTATGCGCCTGAGGCGGCCCAAGAGCCACTCCAGCCGGTCGTCGGCCATGGTCAGCGGGTCGCCGCCGGAAATGAGCACGTCGCGCACCGAGGGCGTGGCCTCGATATAGGCGATGGCCCGTTCCATGGCCTCGCGGCTGTGCACCGGCCCGTGGCTCTGATGGCCCACCAGGCCCACCATGCGCGAACGGGTGCAGTAGCGGCAGTAGGCCGCGCAAAAGCCGGTGGAGAGAAACAGCACCCGGTCGGGATAGCGGTGCACCAGACCCGGGGCGGCCATGTCGTGGTCCTCGCCCAGGGGGTCGGAGCTCTCGCCGGGGCCGGTCACTGCCTCGAACCAGGTGGGCACCATGGTGCGGCGCAGGGGATCGGCCGGGTCAACCGGGTCCATGAGGGACAGATAATAGGGCGTGATGCCCAGGGGCAGCTTGCCGGGGCAGGTCGCGAAGGCCCGCTCCTCGGCCGGGGCCAGCTTCAGATAGCGGGACAGGCCCGCCAGGCTGGTGACCCGGTTGCGCACCTGCCAGTGCCAGTCGTTCCAAAGACTGGTGGGCAGGCCGGGGAAGTGGCGGCGGCGGAAGGCCGCGGCGCTTCGTCCCGTGGAAACGATGGCCTTGTCCGGGGCAAAAGGCTCGATAGCCGGAATCGCCCGCGGGATCTGGCCGGTTTCAGGCCAGCCTTGGTGGGGAGGCTCCAGGGCGTGGGCGCTGTTTTCGCTGCTTTTCATCTGTCACCCTCGTCGAGATCAAAAAATGTCTGTTTATCAAGCGGGTGCGCTGGTCTTGCCGGGCCCCCCGCCCGGGCAGGGCCCGGACGGGGAGTTTCCCTTGATTACTTGAGGCCCAGGGCGGCCTTGGTAGCCTTGTCCACCTTGCCGGTGACCTTCAGGCCCTTGGCCTTCTGGAAATGCTTCAAGGCCATCTTGGTTTTTTTGCCCCATACGCCGTCCACCTTCAGCTTGGCGCCGTTGGCGTTCAGGGCGTCCTGCAGGACGCGCACCTTGGGGTTGACCTTCACGGCCTTCATGCCCTTGGCCTTCGCGGCCGGGGCCGCCTTGGCCGGAGCCGCCTTGGTCACGGCGGGAGCGGCCGGAGCCGCCTGCTCGGCGGCCATGGCCAACGGAGCGGCGCACAGAGCCATGCTCACCATCGTCGCCAGGGCCAGGCCCGTGATCTTGCCTTTGCTGCTTTTGCTCATCTCAAACCTCTCGATCAAAATGGTTTTTGCTTCAGCCAGGCACTCCACCCGGCCCCAGACCGTAACCTCGCGCTTCAGGCGGCCCAGGAGTTCCTCTCCCCGGCCGCCGGGCGCCACCCGGTAGGTGGCCTCGTCAAAGGCGGCGATGGCCACGGCCTTCGCCTTGCCCTTGTCGTCCCACTCCACCGGGATGACCAGCCCCGTGATCTTTTGGATTGCGGCTTTGGCGCCCACCTTGTGTCCTTTCCCACGCAGCGAGGTCTCGCCCGGGGAAGAGCAATCAATGTGCCATATTGCAACTGTCTGTTTTTGCGGGGATTTAAGCGGTAGGGCCCGACAGGAAAAAACAAAGGGGAACTAGAATTTCCCTTGGAGGAAGCCTACTTGAAATCGCGGGCCGAGAGGCTGTACTTGGTGAGCAGGTTCCGTAGCTGGCGGGTGGTGATGCCTGCCTGGGCGGCGGCCTGATCCATCCGGCCATTTTTGGCGGCCAACAGGCCTCGTAGATAGCGGCTCTCCACCTCTTCCACCGCCCGGCGGCGCGCCTCGGCCAGGCTCTGGCCTTCGCCGGGCTCGGAGTCCTCGCCGGGGTGCTCCAGGGCCATGAGGTCGGCCGGGAAGCTGGCCGGGGACAAGCGGCGGCCCCGCTCCAGGATGTAGGCCCGCTCCAGGAGGTTTTCCAGCTCGCGGATGTTGCCCGGCCAGGCGTAGGCGGCCAGCGCCTGCATAACCTGCTCGTCCAACCCGCTGATGTTTTTGCCGTAGTTGCGGTTGAGCCGCTCCAGGGGAGTGCTGACCAGCAGGGGCAGGTCCTCGCGGCGGGCCCGCAGGGGGGGCAGCTCGATGGCAAAGACGTTGAGCCGGTAATAGAGGTCGTCGCGGAAGCCGCCCTCGCTGATCTTCTTGGCCAGGTCCACGTTGCTGGCCGCCACCACCCGCACGTCCACCGAGATGTCCGACTCCCCGCCCACCCGGCAGAAGGAGCCTTCCTGCAATACCTGCAAAAGCTTGATCTGGGCCGAGGGCGAGATGGTGCCCACCTCATCCAGGAAAATGGTGCCCTTGTCCGCGATCTGGAACTTGCCCAGCTTGCGGCGCTCGGCCCCGGTAAAGGAGCCCTTTTCGTGGCCGAAGAGCTCGCTTTCCACCAGGGTGTCGGGCATGGAGCCGCAGTGCACCGCCACGAAGGGCCCGCCCGAGCGCGAGGAGTGCATGTGGATCAGCCGGGCCAGCATGCTCTTGCCCGTGCCGGTTTCGCCGGTGATCAGCACCGTGGCTCGGGTGGGGGCCACCATCTCCAGCTTTTCGTAGACCTCGCGCATGAGCGGGGAGCGGGTGCGCACCAGGCCCTGGGCCTCGCCCCGCCAGAAGCTCTCGCGCAGATACTCCAGCTCTTGCTCGATGCGCTTGCGGTCGGCCAGCCCGGCCATGACCAGCTCCACCTCGTGGGGGTCCACCGGGTAGGTGAGGTAGTTGTCCGCCCCGGCCTTGACCACGGACACGGTCTGGCGGATGCGTTCCGGCGGGGTGAGCACGATGAGGGGAGGCCCCCCGGAGCGGCGGAAGCGTTCCAGGGCCGCGGCGTAGTCGGGCTCCTCACCCTCGGGAAGCAGGGAGGTGATGAAGCCGATATCCACCAGGGCTAGGTCGAAACGGCGGCGGCCCAGCAGGTCCAGACAGGCCTGGGCCGAGGCGGCGTCTTCCAGCCGTTCCCCGTGCTTGAGGGCCTTGCGCAGGCTGGCCTTGACCGTGGTCTCCGGTGTGGCCACCAGCAATGATTTCATTTCCCACCCCTTGAGGGATACAGGCTTCTTAGTGCGGATTGTAGCGCCGGGAAGGCGTTTTTCCCACTGTAAAACCATGCCCCCGCCAGGGAACCGCCGGTTCCCCCGCGAAAAAGCCTTGCGCCGTTTGTGAGTCGGATCAGCACCTTACGCGATGGCACTGGGATTGCTTGTGTGAGGGCATGGCTGCGCGGGCCTGGGCGCCCGCCTTTTTGGCCCTTTAACAACACCACAGGATCGATTCATGGTCACCTTTTTCGCGGTCATAACTAAATTGCTGCGCTTTCTGAACGGCAAAATCTCCGGGCTGGGCAAGCTGGCCACCCTGGGCGCGCTGATCGCCCTGGGCGTGGGCGCCTGGCTCATGGGCGACGATTTTCTGGACGAGCTGGAGATGCTAAGCCACCAACTGGAGGACTCCCCCTGGCTCAGCCTGGCCCGCCTCTCCCTGCTCATCGCCCTATTCGCCCTGGTGTGGCGCATTTACCTGGCCCTCACCTACCGGGACCACCAGCCCTGCGCGGACCATGAGCTGCCCGAAATAACCGTGGTGGTGCCGGCCTACAACGAAGGAGAGCAGGTGCTGGCCACTCTCAGGAGCCTGGCGGCCAGCGACTACCCCAGGGAAAAGATGCACCTCATCGCGGTGGACGACGGCTCCCAGGACGACACCTGGCAGTGGATGCAGGCCGCCGGCCAGGAGCTGGGCGGGCTGGTGGAGCTGATCAAGAGCCCCCAGAACCGGGGCAAACGCCACGCCCTGTACCAGGGCTTCCAGCGGGCGCGGGGCAGCGTGCTGGTCACGGTGGACAGCGACTCCGAGGTGCTGCCCGACACCCTCAGGCACTTGGTGACCCCCATCGCCAAGGACCCGGTGTGCGGCGCGGTGGCGGGCAACGTGCGGGTGCTCAACCTGAGCGAAGGCATCATCCCGCGCATGATGGAGGTGAGCTTCGTTTTCAGCTTCGACTTCATCCGCGCGGCCCAGAGCCGCATCAACACGGTTATCACCACTCCCGGGGCCCTCTCGGCCTACCGCGAGGAGGCGGTGCGGCCCCATCTGGAGGGCTGGCTCAACCAGCAGTTCTTCGGCCGCCCGGCCAACATCGGCGAGGACCGCGCCCTGACCAACATCGTGCTCAAGAACGGCTATCACGTGCTTTTCGCCCGCAAGGCCGAGGTGTTGACCAAGGTGCCCCTGCGCTACAAGGGCCTGTGCCGCATGTTTTTGCGCTGGGCGCGCAGCAACCTGCGCGAAACCCTGGTGATGACCGGCTTCATCTTCCGGCGCTTCCGCAAGACCCCGGCCCTGGGCGCGCGGGTGAACCTGCTCATCTTCCTGTTCCGCATGACCGCCGGAGAGTGGCTCAAGCTGGGCTCCCTGGGGGTGATCCTGGTCAGCCCCTGGGTCATGGGGGTGAACCTGCTCCTGGGCGCGGCCATCGGCGGCTCCCTGCCCGCCCTGGTCTACGTGATCCGCCAGCGCAACAGCAACTTCCTGTGGGCCTTCCCCTACGCCCTGTTCTGGATGGTGGGCCTTACCTGGATCAGCCTATGGGCCATCCTCACCCCCCACAAGAACGGCTGGCTGACCCGGGGTCTGCGCCAGCACGACGCGCCCGTCGGGGCACCGGCCCAGGAGGAAGCCGCGTTTCAACGGGTTAACTCGCTGTAATTAATAAAAAATTATCCCGCAGCCCGCTCTTGGCGCGGCCAGAGGCGGGCTGAGGGGGAAACCGGGTTTCCGCTTTTTGGCGGCGCTTTAGTTCAGGGTCTGTAATTACGGCTAGTTACGGTTTTGCACCATTCTTGCTAATCACCTGGCCGGGGCAGAAGGGCCCCGCAACCAGCAGGAGGAATCAAGATGTTCGGCAAGCTGTTCAAGCGCGAAGGCAAGCAGGAGGGCGCGGCCCAGACCGCCCAGCCCAAGGGTGAAAGGCCCCGGGACATTAACGCCTCGGTGGGCCGCGACCTGGTGGTCAAGTTCCGCGAGGACCCGGACTGGGTCTGGAAGCTCAAGCAGGTGCAGAAGCACTCGGACCAGGGCGAGCACATGCGCGATTTCCGGGTGTACGACGCGGCGGCGGCCGGGGCGCGGGGCGTGACGGTGCGCGACTTCGCCAGCCTGGACTCGCATCCCGAGCTGATCCTGTACCACGGCTGGCTCAACGTGAAAAACAACGACGCGCAGGTGGTCAGCGGCATGGGCCAGGCCCAAAAGGCCAGCTAGGCGGGTTTCTTTCAAGGTGGCCGCCGAGCTCGTCGCCATATCTTGTTTTGGATTTAGCCTTGGTCGGTCCGGCTTGTGTTGGGCCGGCCAAGTAAAAATCCATAGCTACAAAAACCTGAACTCAACCCCACCAGACAGGCGAAAAACGCCGCTGAAAGGCGTGAACGGTCCGCACCCTACCCCGTGTATAGGCCGGGACGACTTAGGCGATTTTGGGAGATGGTGCGGTCAATAAAGCTAAAATCCCGGGCTAATTTGTAAGGCACTTCGGTAGGCAAGTGACCTTGCCGCACCATCCCCACGCTTTGCATGCCGGCATCTTCTTTCCCACCGACCGCCAGATCAAAATAGCCGGAGAACAAGCCAAAGAGGTCGCCGTGTTCGCTGTGGGCGAACCGCAGCTTCCGCGCCTCCGCCGAGCCCGAAGAGTAGATATACAGGAGCAGGCCGGCCCGTTGCCATTCTCGCATGGCATCCACAGCGTCGCTGTATACCTGGCCCTTTGGTGCCGGCATGAATTGCGTTCACCCGCCCGATTCGGTGTTCAAGGTGGAAAACCGGCGGCCGGCCCGCTCAATGGGTCGTGGGTTTTTGCGATTAAATTAAGCATGTTGGCCAAGTTGCAGACGCGACAAATGCCCAGAACCACCGCCTGCGCGACATAAGTCTGCTCGTTGAATAAAAAGTTTCCTGTTGACAGTAAATTTGTGAAGATGTTATTCAGAGATATTATATCTGATATCTCAGTTGGTCAGTTATGAACCGCCACAAGGAAAACTCGCTATCCGCCGTAAAGGTGCCGCCTTCCCTAAGAGAGATGGCTTTCGACGCCATCAAGGAAGGGATCATGAGCAACACGCTCAAGGCCGGCCACACCTACAGCGAACATTCCCTGGCCAAACAACTGGGCATGTCCAAGACCCCGGTTCACGAAGCCTTGCTGGACCTTGCCCTGCGCGGCTTTGTCAACTTGGTGCCGCGCAAGGGGATCGTAATCAGGTCTCTCTCCATCGATGAGATCAAGGATCTCTACGATTTCCGCCTGGTGCTGGAAGTTGCGGTAATGCGCAAAGTGGCCGGGCACATCACCCCCTCCCAGATAGAGCGGCTGTGGGAGATACACAACGCTTGCGTGGCGGCCACCGAGGCCGACGATCATGTCGGCTACATCAAAAACGACCGCATATACCATTCCTACATGGCCTCCCTGGCCAACAACAGCTACATGGTCGTGGCCTTGGAGAACGTGCGCGACCTCATCGATTGGATGGGGGTTCGCGCCATGACCCGTCCCGGCCGGTTGCCGGAGGTGGATGTGGAGCACGCCCTGGTAATCGAAAAGCTGGCTGAAAACGACGGCGAGGCGGCCGCCAAGGCCATGGAGGCTCACGTAAGGGCCACCGAGCACAACTCGCTCTCTTGGCATGATCGTCTTCAAATGGGGGACGAGGCTTGAATCCCGAGGAGCTGGCCGCCTTGGCCCAAAAGGCCAAAGTTTACGACCTAGGCATGGACTATTTCGTGGGCATGCCTCATTTTCCCACCCATCCGCCTTTCACCTTTTCGCTGGGCCGGCTTCACGGGGACCTGCCATACGGGGACGAGGGCCTGACCGCCGCCAATTGCGTCTTTTCCACTGGCGGGCACACAGGCACCCACATCGACGCCCTGGGCCACATCAGCGTGAACCGTCAAGTGCACGGGGTGGGGGACATCACCCCCTTCCAGGGTTATGAGGGCCTTAAAAAAGGCGGCATAGAGGAGGTGGACCCTATCTTCTGCAAGGGTCACCTGCTGGATATCGCGGGGCACCTGGGAGTGGATTGCCTGGAAAGCGGCTACCCCATCGACCCCCCGGCCCTTGAAGGCGCCTCCCGGGCCTGCGGGGCCGAGTTGGGCCCCGGCGATGCCGTGCTCATCCGCACCGGATGGATACAACACTTTTCCGACCCGCAAAAATACATCGGTCATGAACACGGCGCTCCGGGCCTGGTGGAAAGCGGAGCGCGCTGGTTGGCCGACAAGGGAGTCAAGTTTGTAGGCAGCGACACTTCGGCGCTTGAAAAGACGCCTTCGCCGGGATTACCGGTTCACGGCATCCTGCTGGTGGAAAACGGAATACACATCATGGAAGTGCTCAACCTGGAGGAACTGGCGGCCGACAAGGCGGCCGATTTCTTGTTTATCGCTCTACCTCTGAAGATAAGGGGCGGCACCGGTTCGCCCATTCGCCCCATAGCTGTCGTTTTATAGGCGAAATTGCGCCTGCCCAAGCGAAGAGGCCGGGGAAATCCGCCCCTTGCGGCCTCGTGGGGCCATCACCAGGCACCAGCCGGAGAACACCGGGTCTTTTGCCGAACTTTGCCGGTAAGGCTCTAGAGGATAAATAGCAAAATAAGGAGGCATTGCAATGTGTGTATCCATTAAACCCTTGGCGAAGACCCTCGGGCTGCTGGGCCTTATGGCCCTGGCCGGTTTGCTGGTGGTTTCCCCTGCCTTGACCGGGACCGGCCTGGCCGAGACCAAAACCCTGAAGATCCTCTCCAACAACCCCTTCTCGGGCAAGGCCGCCTCTTGGGGCTTTTCCCAGGACCGCGGCGTGGGCCTGGCGGTGGAAGCGGTGAACAAGGCCGGTGGCATCAAGATCGGCGACACCACCTACATGTGGGAAAAGATCCAGTGCGACAACCGCTACATTCCCGCTGACGCGATTTCCTGCCTGAAACGGGGCGTGGCCCAAGGGGCCAAGTTCATGTGCACCCTGGGCGGGGCGGTGACCAAGCCGCAAATTCCCCTGATCAACAAGAACAAAATAATCACCATCGCCGCCATTGCCGGCGGGGCCGACTTCACCAACGCCAAGAACAAGTACCTGTTCCGCACCATGCCTTCGGCCGACCTGACCATGGCCATCGAGGGCATCAAGATTTACAAGAAGCTCGGCGTCAAAAGGCTGGTGCTGCTCACCGCCGACAACGTTCTGGGGCACAGCGACGCCAAGACCCTGAAGAACGCGCTCAAGGTCAACAACATGAGTGACATCCTGGTGGCCGAGGAGTTCGTGCCCATCGACACCGGCGACTTCTCCCCGGCGCTTACCCGGATACTGGCAAAGAATCCCGACCATATCGAGGGCGGCGCCTGGCCCGCGGCGGGCCTGGCCCTTTTGATCAAGCAGGCCCGGGAGCTTGGCTACAAGGGCACCTTCACCAACCTCACCGGCGCTCCCAAGGTGGGCCCCCTGGTCAAGATCGGCGGCAAGAAGAACGTGGAAGGCGTGATCATGCTGCGCCTGTGGCCGCCGGACCAGCTTCCCACCCAGGCCTTCAAGGACTACTGGGCTAAGTACCGCAAGCTCTACGACCAGGACCCCGGGGCCAACAGCTGGGAGAGCTACATGGCCTTCATGCACATGTCGGCCGCAGTGCAAAAGGCCCAGAGCCTGGACCCGGACAAGATCGTGGCGGTCATGCGCGACCTGGAGATCAAGAGCCTGTTGGGCGACCTCAAGCTGATCGGCAAGGACAACCCCCTGCTGCCCGGCTACGGCATCAACAACCAGTACACCTCCCCGCTGCCCCTGACCGAGCTCAAGGACGGCAAGCCGGTGATCTGGCAGTAAGGCCGCGCGCCATCTAACCCCAACGGCCGGCCGGCGCCCCCAAGCCCGGTGCGCCGGCCGGCCTTGCTCAAAGACCCCAAGGGAAATCGGTTGACACCGTGACGACACAGATGTTCATGCAGATGGTGGTCACCGGGCTGGTGCTGGGTTCCATCTATATGTTGGTGGCCTCGGGGCTCACCCTGATCTACGGCATCATGCACCAGGTGAACATGGCCCACGGCGTGTTCTTCATGCTGGGCGCCATGGCCACCTATTACGCCACCGAGGTTTTGGGCCTGCCCTATTTCGTCTCCCTGTTTTCCCTGGTGCTGGTCTTTCCTTTTATCGGGGCGGCGTTCGAGCGATCCATCTTCCGCAACATCCGCCACATCTGGCTGGCCGGCTACATGGCCACCGTGGGCGTGTGGATGCTCATGGAGGGCCTGGGCTGGCAGGTGTTCGGCACCGAGCAGAAAGCGGTGAGCTTCCCCATAACCGGCCTGATCCGTTTCCCGGGCGGGGCGGTGTTGCCGGCCAACAAGATGTGGGTGGGCATCATCGCCATCGCCATCATGGTGGGAGTCTACTACCTGGTGGGCCGCACCACCCTGGGCCGCCAGCTCAGGGCGGTGGAGCAGAACCCCCGCGCCGCCGAGCTGATGGGCATCAACGCCGATCGGGCCGCGGCCAAGGGCTTCGCCCTGGGAGTTACCCTGGCCGCCCTGGCCGGCGGGCTGGTGAGCACCCTGTACTCGGTGGACCCCTCCTGCGGCTCCACCCCCATGCTCAAGGCCTTCATCATCATCATCCTGGGCGGCCTGGGCAGCGTCACCGGCTCGGTGATCGCGGCCTACATCCTGGGGTTCATCGACTCTTTCGGAGGCAGCCTCCTGGGGCACCAGGCCAGCCACTTCATGGGATTCGGCCTGGTGATCCTCATCCTCATCTTCAAACCGGCCGGGATCATGGGCGATGAATAAGAAGCTGATCCCCTATATCGCGGGGCTGGCGGTCATGGCCGTCCTGGCCCTGTTGCCGCCCCTGTTCAAGCTGGCCGCGCCGGAGATGTGGGAGCTCAGCGCCCACATCGGCATCCGCATCCTGCTCAACGTGGGCTTCGGCCTGTGCCTGTGGCTGATGCTCCAGGCCGGTGAACTCAGCCTGGGCCAGGGCGGCTTCATCACCATCGGGGCCTACACCACCGGCATCCTGGTGGCCAAGTACGAGCTGATCAGCGTGGTGTGGCTGGGCTATCTGGCCGGGGCGGCGGTGGCCGCGCTGTTCGCCCTGATGCTGGGCTACCTCATCGTGCACCTCAAGCGAATCTTCTTTTTGCTGGTCACCTGGTCCTTCGCCGAGATGCTGCACCCGGTGCTCACCTCCTTCGAGCATCCCTTCGGCGGGGCCATGGGCATCATCGACATCCCCGGCCCGGAGGGCGTTTCCCTGTTCAGCGAGTCCTGGACCGGCTATTACTACATCGCCCTCCTATACGGCTTCGCGGTGCTCTGGCTGGTCTGGCGGGTGGCCGGTTCCAAGATCGGGCTGATCAACAAGTCCATCGGGCTCAACGACGAACTGGTCACCTTCTGCGGGCTCTACGTGCGCAAGTACAAGGTCATGGTCTTCGTGCTGGGCTGCTTCATCACCGGCATCGGCGGGGGCATCCTGGCCAGCTACCTCACGGCCATCTCGCCCGAGACCTTCACCTTCTTCACCTCGCTGGACATCATCATGTTCAACCTCATTGGAGGCATGGGCAGCATCGCCGGGCCCATCGTGGGGGCGGTGATCCTCACGGGCCTGAACGAGTACCTGTTCGCGGTGGGCTACTGGCGCATGGTGATCTACGGCCTGATCATCATCTTCTTCATCACCATGTTGCCCGGCGGCATGATCTCCCTGCCCGCGGTTATCCGCGCCCGGTTGAGCCGCGGCAACAAGGAGGGGGAGGCCGGTCATGGACGATAGGGAAATCCTGCGGGTGAGCGAGGTGGGCAAGAACTTCGGCGGGTTGGAGGCCCTGACCGAGGTGAGCTTCGCGGTGGAGACCGGCGAGTTCTTTGGGCTCATCGGGCCCAACGGCGCCGGCAAGTCGGTGATGGTCAACCTGATCAGCGGCATGTACCGCCCCAGCCGGGGACAGATCACCTTCGACGGCCAACTCATAACCGGCCTCAGGCCGGACCGCATCATCAAGATGGGCCTCAGCCGCACCTTCCAGCACTCCACTCTGTTCTTCGACCTCACGGTGCGCCAGAACATCATGATGGGGGTGCGCGAACTGGCCGGGGTGGGCCTTTTGGAATCCATAATGCGCACCGCGGGGGCCCGGGCCAAGGATCGGGACATAGAGGCGCGGGCCCAGGAGGTGATGGAGACCCTGGATCTGAGCGGGCAGGCCGAGGAAAAGGCGGCCAACCTGCCTTATGGCCTGCAAAAGGTGGTGGCCATCGGCATCGCCATCGCGCCTCGGCCCAAGGTGCTGGTCCTGGACGAGCCCCTCACCGGGCTGGTGGCCGCGGAGGTGGACCAGGTGATGGGCCATATCGCGGCGCTAAACCGCCAGGGCATGACCATCTTCATCATCGAGCACAACATGCGGGCCATGATGCATCACTGCGGCCGCATGATGGTCTTGAGCTTCGGCAACAAGATCGCCGAGGGCGCCCCGTCGGAGATACAAAAGAACCCCGAAGTCATCAAATCCTATCTAGGGGAATAAGCTTGGCCTTGCTGGAGTTGAAACAGGTCGTGGCGGGCTATGGCCCGGCGGTGGCCCTGCACGAAGTCAGCCTGACCCTGGAGGCGGGGCAGCGCGTCTCCCTCCTGGGGGCCAACGGGGCCGGCAAGAGCTCCACGGTCAACGTGATCAGCGGGCTGTTGCCCATCCGCGCGGGAGAGGTTTGGTTCCAGGGCCAGAGGATCGACCAGGTGCCCGCCCACCGGGTGGTGGGCCTGGGCATCGCCCAGATACCCGAAGGCCGCCTGGTCTTCCCCAAGATGACGGTGTGGGAGAACCTGGAGCTGGGGGCCACCGCCCTGGGCGACCAGGCCCAGAAAAACGAGCTGCTGCGCGAGGTGTACGAGCTTTTTCCCCGTTTGGCCGAGCGGCGCAAGCAGCTGGCCGGCACCATGAGCGGGGGCGAGCAGCAGATGCTGGCCGTGGGGCGCGCCCTGATGTCCCGGCCCAGGCTGATCCTTTCCGACGAGATATCCATGGGCCTGGCCCCCATGGTGGTGCGCGACATCTACGACACTCTGTTGCGCATCAACCAGGAGTGGGGGGTGACCCTTTTGATGGTGGAGCAGGAGGCCAAGCTGGCCCTGGAAGTGGCCGACACCTGCCACCTGCTGGAATCCGGGCACATCGTGGCCTCGGGCACCGCCCGGGAGATGGCCCAGAGCGAGCTGGTGCGCAAAGTGTATTTGGCCGAAGACTAGGCTGTTCGATGTCCCGGCCCCGGGAGACGGGGTCCGGCCGAGGGAGTAATCATGTCCGGGACCAGCAGTTCGGTGTTTCCCCGCCGCCTGGGCGAGCCGTTGCCCATGGCGGTTTCCGGCGAGGGGGTTTGGCTTTTCGACGCGGACGGCAAGCGCTATCTCGACGCCTCGGGGGGCGCGGTGGTGGTCAACCTGGGCCATGCCAGGGAAGAGATAGTCCGGGCGGTGGCCGAGCAAATGGGCAAGCTTTCCTACGCCCATCCCACCATGTTCACCAGCGTGCCGGTGGAGGATTTGGCCACGGCTCTGTCCGCCCATACCCCCGGCGATTTGAATCGCTTCTACTTCATGACCTCCGGTTCGGAGGCCAACGAGACCGCCATAAAGCTGGCCCGGCAGATCCACCAGGCCCGGGGGGAGCACGACAGGACCGTGCTGATCTCCCGCTGGCGCTCCTACCACGGCCTGACCATGGGCGCCTTGGCCGCGGCCGGCCGCCCGGCCTTCCGCACGGCCTACATGCCTATGATTCACGACGCGGTGCACATACCGCCGCCCTATTGCCTGCGCTGCTCCTACGGTTTGGAGCACCCCTCCTGCGGGCTGCGCTGCGCCTTGGCCCTGGATGAGACCATCCAGAACCTGGGCCCCAAGGTGGTCTCGGCCTTTCTTATCGAGCCGGTGAGCGGCGCCACCCTGGCCGGGTGGCCTCCTCCGGAAGGCTACCTGGAGATGGTGCGTGATATCTGCAGCCGATACGGGGTGCTTTTGATCTTCGACGAGGTCATGACCGGCATGGGGCGCACGGGCGACTGGTTCGCCGGTTGCCGCTATGGGGTGACCCCGGACATGATGACCCTGGGCAAGGGGCTCACCGGCGGTCATTTGGCCTTGTCCGCCGTGGCGGTGAGCCAGGAGCATTACGCGGCGGTGGAGCAAGGCCTGGGCGCCTTCAACCACGGCGGCACCTACAGCCACCACCCGGTGGGCTGCGCCGCCGGCTTGGCCGCGGTGCGCATTCTGGAGAAGGAAAAACTTGTCGAGCGGGCCGGGGCCATGGAGCCTTTTTTGGGGGAGCAGCTTAGCCGGCACTTGCTCGACTCGCCTTTCGTGGCCAGCGTGAGGGGAGTCGGCATGCTCTGGGGCGTGGAGCTGGTGGCCGACAAACAGACTTTGCGGCCCTTTGCCCGGAGCGAAAAGGTGACCGAGCGCCTGTGGCAGCATCTTTTCGAGCGTGGCATCCTCGTGTATAAGGCGGTAGGTTTGGCCGGCGTGGATGGGGACGCCTTGGTGGTGTCGCCGCCTTTTATCATGGACCGGGAACAAATCACCCAGGTGGCCGTTGCCATTAAAGAGGCCATCAACGAGGTGCTGGGTTAATCGATAGAGCATGCTTTTCCCGAAGCCTCAATTAAAGCCGTCCGGGGACCGTGCCTTGCGCATAACCTTTGGGGACGAGCGCAGCCTGGAGGTCAACCGCCCGGTGCGGGCCTTGAGCGGTATGCTCGAGTCCCAATCCATCCCCGGCCTGCGGGAGATGGTGCCCACCTACGCCTCCTTGACCGTGCTCTACGATCCCGACGCCGTCGCTTTCCAGGAGCTGAAGTCGCGCCTGGAGGAGATGGCCGAGACGGCCATGAGCCGCAAGGATGAGGAAAACGCGGGAAGGCTGCTGCGCATACCGGTTTGCTACCAGGGGCCCTATGCGCCGGACATGGAATATATCTGCGACTACACCGGACTCAGCCCGCGGGAAGTGATCAGCCTGCACACCCAAGAAGCCTACTTCGTGTTTCAGCTCGGCTTCACCCCCGGCTGCCCTTTCATCGGGCCTTTGCAGGAGCAGCTGCACGTGCCCCTGATGCAGTCGCCGCGCACCCACACCCCCAAGGGGGCGGTGGCCATCAGCGTGGGGCAAACCGTGATTTACCCCCGGGCCACCCCGGGGGGCATGCGCATAGTGGGCAGCACCCCGGTGCAGCTTTTCCAGCTCGAGCATTCGGACCTGACCCTGTTCAAACCGGGGGACCGGGTGCGGTTCGCCGCCGTGGACCTGGCCGAGTATCGGGACATAGAGGCGCGGGCCGTAAAGCTTTACGACGGGGTGGAGATCCTCGGCCATGACTGAGGGCGTTGCCTTCATAAGGGTTTTGCAACCCGGCGCCCAAAGCTCGGTGCAAGACTTGGGCAGGCCGGGATATCAGAGCCTGGGCATTGCCGAGGCCGGAGGCATGGACTGCTACTCCCTGGTGCAGGCCAACCGCCTGTTGGGTAACCCGGACAACGCCGCCGCCCTGGAGATGACCCTGGTGGGCCCCAGGCTGCGCTTCCAGCGGGACGGAAGCTTCGCTCTGGCCGGCGCCGACCTTTCGGCCCGGCTGGGCGGCGAGCCCCTCGCGCCGGGGCGGGCCTACCGCGCCGCAGCGGGGCAGGTGTTGAAGTTCGGTCCCCGGCGCAACGGCATGCGGGCCTATCTGGCGGTCCCGGGCGGTATGGACACCCCCCTGGTCCTGGGCAGCCGCTCCACCTACATCTATGCCGGTTTCGGAGGCCCCGCGGGGCGATCCCTGCAAAAGGACGATCTGCTGCAATGCCTTTCCGACCCTGAAAGCGTCCGGGCGACCTCTGATGTGCCCGCCGATTTGCTGCTGCCCCTGGACGGCCCCCGGGTGCTCAGGGTCGTAATCGGCCCGCAAGAGGAGCGCTTCACCAGCCAGGGCATCGCGACTTTTCTAAGCTCCACTTTTAAGGTGACCACCGAGTCCAACCGCATGGGCTACCGCCTCGACGGGCCGCGTATAGAGCACTCCGACGGGCCTATCGTGGTGAGCGAGGCCACGCCCTTGGGCGCGGTCCAGGTGCCGGGCCAGGGGCGCCCGGTGCTGCTGCTCAGGGAGCGCGGCACCACCGGCGGTTACACCAAGATCGCTTGCATCATATCCGCCGACATCGACAAGGTGGGCCAAGCGCCGCCCGGGTTCGAGATAAGCTTCCAAGCCGTGGAATTGGACCAGGCGCACCAGGCCGAGCGCCAAAGGTGGCTCGCCTTGGATGCCTGGCTTCCGCCAATCAAGTGAGGCAATGTAAATGAGCGTGATAGACCTCAACTGCGACATGGGCGAAAGCTTCGGGCCCTACAGCATGGGTTATGACCAGCAGGTGATGGAGCACATCACCTCGGCTAACATCGCCTGCGGCTGGCACGCCGGAGACCCGGTGGTAATGAACAAGACCGTGGCCATGGCGGCCGAACACGGCGTAAGCGTGGGCGCCCACCCCGGCTATCCGGACCTGCTGGGATTCGGCCGGCGGCACATGGAATGCTCACCTGCGGAGCTGCGCGACTACGTTGTTTACCAAGTGGGTGCTCTGGACGCATTTTGCCGCCTGCACGGCATCGCCCTCAGCCACGTGAAGCCCCACGGCAAGCTCTACCTCGATTGCCTGGATCGGGAGGATCAGGCCAGGGTCATCGCCCAGGCGGTCTACGATTACAATCCCGGGCTCATCTATGTGGCCTTTGCCGGTGCCAGGGGCGAGGTGATGCGACAGGTGGCCAAGCAAGTGGGGCTCAAGGTGGCCTTCGAGGCCTTTCCCGACCGGGCCTACACTCCCCAAGGCACCCTCACCCTTAGGGGGGAGCCCGGCGCGGTGGTCACGGACCCGGCCGAGGTCGCCGAGAGGGCCTACCGGGTGGCCACGGAGCAAAAGATGGTCACTACCGACGGCAGCGTGATCGACCTGGAAGCGCAGACCCTTTGCGTGCACGGCGACACGCCCACCGCCCTGGAGTTGGTTAAGTCCATCCGCGGGAAACTGACCGCCGAGGGAGTGAAAGTTGCCCCTATGTCCGAATTCCTGCAATAGTTCTTTAAGGCGAGCCAACTAGAGGCGCAGGCCCTGAGCCTGAATATCACGATTTCTACTATCAAATTTATCCGATACAAAACACAGGCTGTTTAGCTTCCCTCTGGAGAAGTCCTTTGAGGAGCGGCTCCCGGCGGCGGCCCAAAGCGCCCTGGCCCGCCGCCAAGGACTGCCGCCCCAGGGAGGAGTGGTGGCCCTGGCCGCGGCCGGCACAGGTTTCACCTGCGCGGCGGCCGCGCTACAATGGGGTGTCTGAGATAACCAGAAAGGTATGCAGCCATGAGCCAAGTCAACAGCATCGACCGCCTGAGCGTGGGCCAGATCTACGAGACCACCTTGACCGTGGATGAAAAGCGCATCGCCGCCTTTGCCGAGGCCACCGGCGACGACAACCCCATCCACTTTGACGACGAGGCCGCGGCCAAAAGCATCTTCGGCCGCCGGGTGGCCCAGGGCATGCTCACCGCCGGGTTCATCTCCGGGGTGTTCGGCACCCAGTTCCCCGGCTCGGGCACCATCTACATGTCCCAGTCGGTGCGCTTCCAGCGCCCGGTGTTCATAGGCGACGACATCACCGTGCGCCTCGAGGTCTTGGAGATGTGGCCCGAGAAAAACCGCATCCGGGTGGCGACCACCTGCCTCAACCAGGAAGGCCAGGAAGTGCTCAGCGGCGAGGCCATGGTCATGCCGCCCCCCAAGGACGCCTGAGATGACCCAACCCCAAATGCTCCGCGCCCCGGACCAGCTGGTGCTCCCCAGGGACGCCATGCAGAGTTTGCCGCGCAGCCTGCCCCAGGCCCGCCGCGAGGGCCTGGAAGGGCTCGATCACTTCTATATAATCATCCAGCCCCATGCGGGCCGGAGCCGAGCCATCGGGAGCTTCCTGTCCGCCTGACCGGCCGTGCCGGATTTTCGGGGCTGTCTTGGGGAAAAGCTTTTTTAGTCCGCGAAGAGCATGGGGTCCATTGGCCGCAGGTCCGGGGCCACCAGGGGCGCGAATTCCATTTTGCTCAGGATGTGCTCTTCCAGGTCCAGGCCCGGGGCCACCTCGGTGAGCAATAATCCTTCCGGGGTCAGCCGGAACACGCAGCGCTCAGTCACGTAGATCACCTGGCGGCCCAGGGAGGCGGCGCGCGCGCCGCTGAAGGTCACCTGCTCCACCTGGCGGATGAACTTGGCCTGGGTTCCTTCCTGGGATATGCACAGGCAGTCGTTGTTTGCCGCCACCAGGAGCCCGCAGGCGTTGAAGGTGCCCATGAATACTACCTTGCCGGCGTTCTGGCTTATGTTGATGAAGCCCCCCGCTCCCGCCAAGCGGGAGCCGAACTTGCTGACGTTCACATTGCCCTGCCGGTCTACCTGGGCCATGCCCAGAAAAGCCAGGTCCAAGCCGCCGCCGTCATAATAGTCGAACTGGCTGGGCTGGGAGATTATGGCCTCGGTGTTGATCCCCGCCCCGAAGCTGAGCCCGCCCACGGGCAGGCCGCCGATCACCCCGGGCTCGGTGGTCAAGGTGAGCTCTTCCAGGATGCCCATCTCATGGGCCACCACCGCCACCCCCTCGGGCATGCCGATGCCCAGGTTCACCACCATGCCCGGCTCCAGTTCCCGGGCCGCCCGCCGCGCGATAATCTTGCGCGGGCCCATCTCCATGGGCGGCAAGGAGGTCATGGGCATGCGTATTTCGCCGCTCAGGGCCGGGTTGTAGGGCTCGCCGAAGGTTTGCCAATGATGCTCGGGCCGGCTCACCACCACGTAGTCGACCAGGATGCCGGGAATCTTGACGTCCTTGGCCCGCAGGGTCCCTTCCCGGGCCACTCTCTCCACCTGCACGATGACCACGCCCCCCGAATTCTTGGCGGCCATGGCGATGGCCTGCGACTCCAGGGACAGGGCCTCCCTTTCCACCGTGACGTTGCCCTTGGTGTCCGCCGTGGTGCCGCGCAGCAGGGCCGCGTGGATGGGGAAGGTGCGGTAGGCGAGATACTCCTGGCCGTCGAAGTGCACCAGCTCCACCAAGTCCCCGCTGGTGGCCTGGTTTACCTTGCCCCCTTCGTGGCGGGGGTCCACAAAGGTGTCCAGGCCCACGCGGGTTATGGTGCGCGGCTTGTGGGCGGCGATGTCGCGGAAGAGATGGGAGATGACCCCCTGGGGCAGGTTGTAGGCCTGGATGCGGTTGGCGATGGCCAACTTTTGCAGGGCCGGGGCCAGCCCCCAGTGGCCGCCGATGACCTTGGCCACCATGCCGGGGTGCCCGAAGTGATTCAGCCCCCTGCCCATGCCGTCGCCCTGGCCGGCGGCGTAGACCAGGGTCAGGCCTTGGGGGTGGCCCCGTTGCAGGAAACGCTGCTCCAGGCCCACGGCCAGGCCCTCGGGAAAGCCGGTGCCCACAAAGCCGCCCGTGGCCAGGGTGGCCCCGTCTCGCACCGCGGCCAGGGCGGTCTCCAGGGGGACCACCTTGTTGCCGCGGGGCCGCTCTCCGCCGCCCGGCGGGGAGCCTTCGGCCTTTGGCCGCTTGGGTGCCTTATGCGTCATGTCCACCTAATGCCATGCCACCGTCTGGCGGCCCGGGGCGCCGGAGCTTGTCCTAGCCATCGAGGCCCGCCAGGAAGTCCAGAATGATTTGGTTGCACGCCTCGGCCTGCTCCACCAGGATCTGGTGGCCGCCGCCCGGCACCACCGCCAGTTTGGCGCCTGGGATGCGTTGAGCCAGGATCTCCGAGTTGCCCGGCGGAATCAGCACGTCGGCGTCGCCGGTGAGCACCAGGGTGGGAGACTTGATCTGGCCGAGGCGGTCATGGGTGTCGTGGCCCAACACCGCGATCCACTGCTTGGTGAGGATCTTGGCTCCGGCGGGATGCCGTAGGGACACTTGGGCGTATTCCTGGGCCAGCTCCGGACGCTGGGCCAGGTTTTCGGGGTCGAACAGAGTCGGAGCCGCGGCGATCTTGGCCTCCGGGCTGGCCTCGTAGACCATCGCCAGGAAGAGCTCCTCCACCTCGGCGCTGGCCCGCACCTGGCGGTCGCTGCCCGGGTGGGTGCAGGCCAAAACAAGACCGTCGACCCGCTCGGGGTGGTTGATGGCCAGCTCCTGGGCGATCATGCCGCCCATGGACAGGCCCATGACATGGGGCTTCTCCAGGGACAGGGCGTCCAACAGCTCCAGGGTGTCCTTGGCCATCATGGCCACGGTGAACTCGCCGCCGGGGTCCGGGGAGCGGGCGATGCCTCGGTTGTCGAAGGTGATCACCCGGTATTTGGTGGCCAGGGCGGGCATCTGGCTGTACCAGTGGTCCGCGTTGCTCCCCAGCCCCCTGATCATGACCAGGGGCTTTCCCTCGCCGTGTATCTCGTAATACAAGGAAGTCTCGCCGACGTTTATCTCGGGCATACCTCGCTCCCTGCGCGTCTTGATGTTAATGGGCAAGTTTTCATTGCAGGCTGCTCATCTGGTTGGGCAGCCACATGATGATCTGGGGCAGGAGGTAGAACAACATTATGTTGGCTAAAAACACCCCCACAAAGGGCAGCACCCCGTAGACGATCTCCTTGAGCGAGGTGTCGCCGCTCATGCCTTTGAGGATGAACAGGATCACCCCCACCGGCGGTGTGATCAACCCGATCTCGATCATCATGACCAACACCACCCCGAACCAGATGGGATGCAGGCCCAGGGCGGTCACGATGGGGAAGGAAATGGGCAGGGTCATGAGCATCATGGAGACCGGGTCGATGAACATGCCCAGGATGATGTAGACGACGACCAGCACGGCTATCACCATGCCGGGGGCCAGGGCGGCCCCTTGGATAACCTCCACCAGGATGCGGGGGAGCCGGATGTAATCAAAGGCGTAACCCATCACCGAGGCAAAGGCCACGATGATGATCAGGAAGGAGGTGACCTTGATGGTCTCCATCACCGAGTCCAGCAGGACCTGGAAGGTCATCTTTTTCTTGATCAGGCACAGCCCGCCGGCGATGAGCGCCCCGATGGCCCCGGCCTCGGTGGGGGTGGCCACTCCCAGGTATAGCGAGCCCAGCACCCCCACGATGAGAACCACGAAGGGGAGAACGCCCTTCAGGGCCCTGAACTTCTCTCCCCAGCTGTAATAAACGCCCCGGGGCGCGGCCTGGGGCCGGATGATGGACCATACCAGGACCACGCCCATGAACGAGGCCATGAGCAACAGGCCGGGCACGATGCCCGCGATGAACAGGGCGCTGATGGGCTGGCCCACCAAAGAGCCGTAAATGATCATGGCTATGGAGGGCGGAATCAGGATGCCCAGGGTGCCGCCCGCGGCCACCACCCCATAAGTAAGGCGGGGGCTGTAGCCCCGCTCGGTCATTTCGGGGCAGGCGGTCATGCCCATGGTGGCGGCGGTGGCCAGGCTGGAGCCGGAGACCGCCGCGAAGATGCCGCAGGCGCCCACCGTGGCGTGGGCGATGCCGCCGGGGAAGCGGCCGAGCCATTTGAGCATGACCCCGAACAAGTCGCTGGTCACGCCGCTGCGCAACAGGAAGGCCCCCATCAGAATGAACATGGGCACCGCGGTGAAGGCGAAAGAGTTGACGTTGGTCCAGGCCCTCTCGGCGATCACCTGCAACTGTGGGACCGGCAGCAGAAACAGCACCCCCAGGGCGCCCACCATGCCCAGGGAGATGGCGATGCGCACCCCCATGGCCATCAACAGCAGCAGGTAGGCGGCCATCACCCCGCCCTGGGCAAGGACGGACAGGTCGCGGGACCAGTAAAACACCAACCCGCCCCCGAGAACCAACAGCGCCGTGGTCAAGGCGACTTTGGGACCGTTCCAAAGCAGGGCGGTCGCCAGCACCGCGATCACCACGCCGAGGGTGCCCCAATCAAGCGGCGTGCCCGCCACGCTGGGCGGCTTCAGGCCCAGGTGAAACAAAAGGGGCGCCAGGGCGGCCAGCAATAACAGGCCGGCCGTTTCGCGCCAGCGCTCCAAAGCCGGGCTGAGGCCCCGGGCCTCGCCCAGGGCGGCCAGGGCATAAACCGTGAGCCCCAGGGCCACCGCGGTCTCGGGAATCCAGAGGGGCGTGACCAGCAAGCCCCAGGCCTTGGCCCCGCCCACATACTCGGAGTAGGTGAACAGGATCATTTGCCAGGCGGCGACGATCAGAAAAACCACGCTCACCCAGGCCGAGGTTTGCAACAGCCATTGCCGCGAGGCATCGCCGAGGTTGTTGACCAGGATCTCCACCCGGATGTGGGCGTCCTGGCGCTGGGCGTAGCCGGCCGCCAAAAAAGCCGTGCCCACGAACAGATACAGCGAGTACTCCGAAACCCAGGAAGTGGGCTCGTTGAACAGGTACCTGGAGACCACCTCGTAACTGATGATCAACACCATGAGCAGGGTGCCGGCGCCGCAGATCCATCCTGTGCCCAGCGACAGGCCGTCTATGGCTTTTTCCAACCAGCTTTTGTTTTGCACGCGGTTATTCCTGATTCTGATGCATGGTTCTTTTGGGATTGAGTCTTCCCGTTCCGCCTTCGCCCCACGGCTCCCCCGGTTGCGGCAGGTCATGGCCGCCGAGCCCGGCTTGCCTCACCGCCATTGGCGGCACCTCTGGTATCAAGGGCTGCCCGGAGCCCGGGCCCTGCCGGCGCAGGTGAGGGGAGGCCGGCAAAGGCGCCGGGTCCGGGCGGGGGGATTAGTAGTCCAACTTCTTGTTCAAAAGCTTGAGGGCCTTTTCCACGAACGCCTTGCCGTCAAAGCCGGCCTTGGAGGCGCGCTTGAAAAAGGCCTGGTAAACCGGCTTGATGTTTTTGGCCTGGAACAGCATCTTCACCTGGTCCTGGGGCGCCACGTAATACTCCACGCCCTTGCTGGTCCACTTCTTGGGGAAGTTTTTAATGATGCCGGCGTAGTTGGCAAAGGCATCCTGCTCCAGCTTCTGCCCCACCGCCGCGATCTTCTTTTGCAGGTCGGCAGGCAGTTTGTTCCACTCGTCGTTGTTGATCACGATGGGGAAAGGCAGGATGGTCGAGATGGGCCAAAGGGAAACGTTCTTGGCCACGGTGTAGAAGGCTTGGCCATAGGCCCAGCAGGAGGAGGTGAACACGCCGTCGATGATGCCGCGCTGCAGGGCGGGTAGCACCTCGGAGGCGGGCATGGGAGTGGGCTTGGCGCCGATAGCCGCCACCAGGGTCGCGGTCTCGATGTTGTGCACCCTGATCTTCTTGCCCTTGAAGTCGGCCAGAGTCTTGACCGGCTTGATGGAGATGAGGTTCTGGGGGCAGAACAGGCCCCACATCAAGGCCTTGCTGTTGTAGTGCTTGGCCAGCATCTTGTCCAGGTCCGCCCGCCAAAAGCCGTAGAAGACCTTCTGGAATTCATCCAGGTTGTCCATGAGCCCGGGCAGCTGGGAGAGGCCGAACTCGGGGTTGGTGGCCGAGTAGTAACCACCCAGAATGGTCGACAGCTGGACCCGGTCGTCGCGGACCGACTGCGCGAGCTGAGTGCCCTTGACCAGGGAATCGTTGAGGATGATCTGGACCTGGCCGCCCGTGGCCTCCTTGACCTTCTTGGCGAACAGCTCGGTGTATTCCACATAGGTGGTTCCCTTGACCGGCAGATAGGCCAGGGTCAGCTTGTGGGTGGCCGCGCTGGCGGCCAGGGCGCCGCCCAGGGTCAGGGCCGCTATCAGGGCGCCGGCCATGATGGCCTTGATCGGTTTCATAATCTTCCCTCCTTAGGATTTATCGTCACTTACTGCTTCCTATGCCATAAAACCCGTGGGCGCCGGGGAATCGCCCCTCTGTCCTCCGCGGCTATTACACCACCCCGGCTTCTCTGAGCCCATGCAGGCCGGCCGGCCCCAGGCCCATGTACTTTTGAAAAACGAACTCGTTGTCATAGCCGGCCGGCCGGCAGACCCATTTGGTCCTGATGGGGGTCTCGGTCATCTTGTGCTGGGCCTGGGCCGCCACCACCCGCCCGAAGAGCGGGTCTTCGGTGGGGGTGAATATGCCCCGCTGATTCCAGTTGGGATCGGCCATGGCCTCTTGCGGCGAGATGATCGGGGCGATCACCGGGGTGATCGGGGCCAGGCGGCCGCTCCGGCCGTATTCCACCGACATCCTCACCAGCTCTTCGCTGGTGTGGCGCGCGGTGAACGCGGCCACCTCAGGAAAGTATTTGAGCTGGGACTCGCGGTTCAAAAAGGGCGAAAGGGATTGCCAGGAGCCCACCTCCCACTCGTCCCACTTGCCCATGAGGTCGCAGAAGGCCTGCCACATCTCCAGGCGCAGACCGCCCAGGAACACCCCCCCGTCGCTGGTGGGGGCGAAGCAATACAGCCACAGGGCGTTGTCCAGGCCGCCCAGCCGTTCGGTTATGTGGCCCCCGCCCTGGAACCAGATGTGGGAGTAGTCGTCCAGGCGCATGTAGGCCTCGGTGGTGGATACGTCCAGGGCCTGGCCCCGGCCGCTGGCCATGCGCCAATGCAGGGCGGCCAGGATGCCGGTGGCCATGAAGGTGCCCGCGGTGCACCAGGCGATCCAGGGGCTGGCCTTGGTGGACACCGCCCAGGGGCACTCGTCCAGGGGCTGGCCGGGGGGAGGCACCGCCCCGGTGGCGTACTGGATGCCCGAACGGGCCTGGGCCACGTTGTCGTAGTCCGGGCTGGGCTGATCGCTCAGGGGCCCGAACTGGCCTTGCGAGGTGATGGAGGCGAAGATGAGGCCGGGGTTGGCCTGCTCCAGGTCCTCGTAGCCCAGTCCCCAGGCGTCCATTACGCCGGGAGCGTAGGTCTCGATGAGCACGTCCGCCTGGGCGGCCAGCCCGCGCAGCAGCTCGCGGCCGCGGGTTTGCTCCAGGTCCAGGGTGATGTGGTATTTGTTGCGCCCCTCGGTGAGATAGTTGAGGCCCTCCCCCTGGTGGCGCATGCCGTAAGGGGTGCAGGTGCGCAAGAAGTCGCCACCCGGCGGCTCGACCCTTATCACCTCGGCCCCGAACTCGGCCAGCATGGAGGAGCAGTAGGCTCCGGCATAGCTGTTGTTGCTCAGGTCCAACACCACCAGGTCGTCCAGAGCCTCGGGCTTGGGCCCGGCGGCGGCGGGGTCGTCCTCTTGGCGGATCCAGTCGGCCCACTCGGCCCATTTCGGTCTTGCCGTGTTCATCTGTTCCCTCTTGGTTGTCCCGTCCCGGTTTGGTTCATCGCTTGCGCATTATCAGTCCGGCCTCGCCGTCCCAGTCCGGTGGCGGCCGTCTGCCGGGGCGGTCGGCCCATTTGCCCAGGGCGCCCTTTTCGTAGAGCCCCTCTATCTCTTGCTCGCTTTTATCGAGGATGCTTTTCAGGAGGAATTCGTTGTCAAAGCCCACCGGCCGCGCGGCCCATTTTTTCTGAGGCGGAGTCTTGGACATCATCACCGGGAACTCGTGATCCAGGTATTGGCCGTACAGGGCGTCGTCCACCTGGGTCATGAAGCCCCGGGCGCGGCAGTGCTCGTCTTCCACCACTTGGCGGGCGTCGCGCACCCGGGAGGCGGCGAAGCCATGTTGCCGGGCCAAGCTTTCTATTTCCTCGGGGGTCAGCTCCGCCGCCCACTGGGCGATGATGGCCAGCAGCTCGGTGGCGTTTTCATCCTTCAGGCGCTCCAGGTGCTCGGCGAAGCGGGGGTCCTCGGCCAGCTCCTCGCGGCCCATGGCCCGGCAAAGGCCAACGAACTCCTGGGGCGCGGCGGCGGCCAGGGCCAGCAAGCCGCCATCGGCGCAACGGAAGGTGTCGGCCGGGCAGATGGAGACGTCCCGGTTGCCGGCCGGCGGGGGGCACTGGCCGGTGAGGTCCATATAGGGCCAGACCCAGGACATGGTGCGCATGATGCTTTCGGTCTGGGATATCTCTATGTATTGGCCCTTGCCGGTGCGGTCGCGGTGGTGCAGGGCGCTGAGCACCGCCACCTCGGCCATCAAAGCGCCGTACATGTCGCAAAGGTAGCTCATCTGCTTCACCGGCGTCTGACCGGGGAAGGAGGACATCCAGGCGAGGCCGGAGAAGGCCTGGGAGGCGCCGTCGTTGGAGGGGCGGTTCTCCTCGGCGTAGGTGCCCCACTGCCCGAAGCCGTTCTTCTCTATATAGATGAGCCCGGGGTTGATCTCCTTTATCTTGCGGTAGTCGACGTTGAAGCGTTCCATCACCCCGGGGCGCAAGTTGTTCTCGATTATGTCCGCCTTGGCGGCCAGCTGGCGAAACACCTCCTGGCCTTCGGGCTTGTGCAGGTCCAGCCCCAGGTAATACTTGTTCACGTTGTCATGCAAAAAAAGCGGGCTCTGCTCCTTGAAGCGGTAGCCCGAACAACTGAGGTCGCGTTCCAGGTCTCCCAAGGGGGGAATCTCCACCTTGATGGCCTCGGCTCCCATCTCGGCCAGCCAGCTGGGCCCGGAAGGGCCGAAGACTATGGTGCAGACCTCCAAGACTCTCAGACCTTTTAGCGGTTTTGGTTTGTGTCCCTTGTTTCTGACGTAATCTTTCCAGGTCTCGGCGGCCATCAAGTGCACCTCTTGGGCAGAGTGTTCGCGCGGCATGGTTCATGCCGGTATGGGTATGCAAAGGCTTGCCGAGTGATATGAGCAAGTGACGTGCCAGCTCCGCAGCAAACGGGCCTGATAATTTGATTTGGATTTTAACTGTTAACTCAATGAGATACGACGCGAGCCATTTGATGGCCGCAAAGCAAGCCATGACAACGTGTGGCTTATTGCTACACATTGGCGCATGCCGCCAACCAAGCCTTTTTTACGTTCACCTGGTGAAAAGGATTAATTCCCACCCTGGGCCTTAGCGTCAAAGTCTTTAATTTTTAAAACGAAAACAAACCGGAAAACCTGAGCTTGATTCAGGGGCTTTGCCCGGCATAGGATACTGTTGCCGTTTAGCCACATGTGGCTGTTTCGCATCACTTCCGGGAGAGTCGGGTCATGCACCAGCCGGTTTACAGTTACAACGAGAACGAATTCGACCTGTTGAGGGAAAACCAGGCCTTTCGCAAACGCATTGCCGAGCTGGAGGAGAAGCTGGAGCTGTCGGACCTGGTTTTCGAACATATTGAAAACGGCGCCCTGGTGACCGACCCCGAAGGGAAGATAATCCGCTTCAACCGGCCCTACGCCGATTTCATGGAGGTGGACCCCAGCGACCTGATCGGCCGCCAGGTCACCGAGGTCATAGACAACACCCGCATGCATATCGTGGCCCAGACCGGCAAGCCCGAAAGCATGCTGATCCAGCGCATCAAGGAAAAGGACCTGGTGGTGCAGCGCATCCCCATCAAGAAGAACGGCCAGGTCATGGCCGTCTTCGGGCAGATCATGTTCAAGGACCTGAGGGAGATCCACGCCCTGGCCAAGACCTTGGAGCTCATGGAGTCGCGGGTGCGGCTTTATGAAGAGGAGCTGACCGCCCTGCGGAGGGCCCGCTACACCCTGCAAAGCATCAAGGGGACCAGCCAAAGCATGAGCCGCCTCCGCGCGGAAGCCGAGCAGGCCGGAGGCCATAGCCTGCCCGTGCTGATCACCGGGGAATCCGGGACCGGCAAGGAGATCTTCGCCCAGGCCATTCACAATGCCAGCCATCGGCGGCTGCATCCCTTTGTGCGCATCAACTGCGCGGCCATACCCCACGATCTTTTTGAGTCCGAGCTTTTCGGCTACGCCAAGGGCGCCTTCACCGGGGCCCTGTCGCAGGGCAAGCCGGGCAAGTTCGAGCTGGCCGGGGCGGGCACCTTGTTTTTGGACGAGATAGGCGAGATGCCCCTGGAGATGCAGCCCAAGCTTCTGCAGATTTTGGAGGAAAAGGTCTACGAGCGGGTGGGCGGGGTAAAACCCATGCGCACCCAGTGCCGCATCATGGCCGCCACCAACCGCAACCTGGAAAACATGATGAACGAGGGCTCCTTTCGCAAGGACCTGTTCTTCCGCCTCAACGTGGTGCCCATCCGTTTAAGCCCCCTGCGGGAACGCAGGGATGACATCCTGCCCATTGCGCGCCACCTGCTGGAACAGATAGCCCAGGATTTCGGCCAGGTGCGCTACACCCTGGCCGAAGAGGCGGCGGCCATACTCACGGCCTACGATTGGCCGGGAAACGTGCGTGAGTTGCACAACGTGCTGGAAAGGGCCCTATCGCTGATGAAGGGTGAGCACATAAAGGCCGACAGCCTGCCCCTGTATCTGCGCAGGCAGCAGCATCTGCCGGTGGTGGAAGACCATTGGGACCTCAAGGCATTGGTCAGGCAGACCGAAAAGAAGGTTATCACCGAAGCCCTGGCCTCCACCGACAATAACAAGGCCCTGACCGCCCGCCTCCTGGGCATAGACCGCACCGTGCTCTACCGGAAGATGAAGAAGTACGGCATCGCCGGCTGAGCGCGAACTCCAGCCAAGGTCGGACAGTTAGGCCAGTTTTGTCCGCCGGGCGCTGTTCAGCCCAAAAAATGATTGGGACCGGCCAGGCGGCCGGCCCCAATATCTCGCGGGGGTGTTTATGCCTCGGGCGGGAAGCGGCGCGTTCCCTACTCTATGAACTGCATGTTGATACCGGCGTAAATCTGCCAGTCGGCCCAACCGTCTCCCCGGTCGAGCACCGAGACCTGAGGCTCCACGAATAGATTGAAAACCGTCTTGCCCATCTTGATGACCTTGCCCACGCCCACTCCCAGGGGCACGCTGTAGCCGCCGTCTTCCAGGTCATAGGCCCAGATGGGGGCGGCGCGCAGGTAGACCCCGTCGCCGAGCTGCAAGAAAGCGAAGGGTTGGAACGCGGCGCTGTTCACGTTCTGCTGGTCGTCGTTGCCCGCGAAGCTGGCCTGCCAGGTGAGCAAATAGCCGTACTGGAAGAGGTGCGAGCTGGCGTTGAACAGCACGTTGGCGAAGCCGCCCGACCACTTCTCCGAGCCCAGATCGTCCTGGGTGGCGGTGGGGGCGGTGAGCTGGGGCCCGATGCCGAAGCTGATCGCCGGGTTGCCGGTGTCGAACAGATAGGCGGCCAGGAAGTTGAAGTCGCCCAGGCCGGTGTCGTGCCCTCCGTCCTGGGAGGGGTAGGTGTTCAACGGCAGGGAGGCCCGCATGATCCAGTCGGTCTTGAGCACCTCGAAGGGCTTGGCCACACGCAGCCAGAACTGGTTGGCATTCTCGCTGGTCCCGGTCATCCGCCCCATGTAATAGGTCTGAAAGTTCACGGCGGTCATCTTGGCCAGGGGGTTGTTGGCCTGAGTGGTGGCGTCCAGGCCGGGATGCACGGCGCCGGTTTCGTCGGCGAAAACGGCGGGAGGGATCAGCCAGGCGCAAGCCAGGACCAGCAGGATCATTGCGGAGCGTCTCATATGCGTTTACCTACTTTTTGCGGCCTGGCATCCGGCCGTAACCGCGTTGGACATTAATAAGAGCGCCCCCGCGAAGGGGGGCGCTCTTACGGTTTTCTTTGACTGCGGCTAGCCGCTTAGTTGCCCGTGGGCATGGGCAGGCTGATGCCTTCCTTGCGCAGCGCATCGCGGACCCACTTGTAGCGCTGGTACTTGCTGATGGTTATGGGCCCTGTGTAAGTCTCGCTTTGCAGCTTGCGAGGCGGATACTTGACGTAGGTCTTCATAAGCTGAGTGACGACTTCGTTGAAGGTGACCATGGTCCAGGTGCGTTCGGTCCAGTTGGTCATGAAGAGGTCGTATCGCTCCTGGGGGTCCTGCCACAGGTCGAAGACCTGGGGCACGGTGGCCACGTACTTTTTGGCGCCCTTCCAGCCCAGGTTGGTGTCCACGGCCAGGCCGCCGGTGGGCTGCCCGTCGTCGCCGCGCAGGTTGAACACGGCCTTGTAGTGGCCCGCGCGCACCGCGCCGGGGCTCAGCTCGTCTTCGGTGAAGTAGAACCAGTTGGTGCGCTTGCTCTTGCCGGTGCCGAAGAGCACCGGGGTCATGTCGTAGCTGTCGAAGTAGATGGGCTGGCCTTCGCGGTCCTTCTTGGGCAGCTCGATACCCGCGATGCTGGCAAAGGTGGCCATGAAGTCCAGGCCGCCCAGGATGTCGTAGTTGCGCACCCCGGCCTTGATCTTGCCGGGCATCAGCGCGATGGCCGGAACCCGGTTGCCGCCCTCGCGCACGGTGCCCTTGGTGCCCCGGAAGGGGGTGTAGCCCGCGTCGGGATACACGTCCTGCCAGGCGCCGTTGTCCGTGGTCCAGAAGACCAGGGTGTTCTTGTCCAGGCCCAGGGCCTTGAGCTTGTTCAGCAGCGCGCCGATGTGGGCGTCCAACTCCACGATGGAGTCGGCGTACTTGGTCTTGGACAGCGACTTGTGCTTGAACTGGGGTGCGGGCAGGTTGGGCTGGTGCACCTTCATGAAGTTCACGTTGATGAAGAAGGGCTTACCCGACTTGGCCGCCTTTTCCAAAAACTCGATCCCGGCCTTTTCCACGTAGTCGTCCAGGAAGGGGATGCCCACCACGCCCTTTTCCGGGGTGTTGACGTACTCGCCGTTGACCTTCCAGTCCTGCTTGGCCTTTTCGCCGGCCTTGCCCGAGAGCGAGCCCTTGGTCACCTTGGCGAACATCTTCCTGAGCTTGGGGTCCATGTCCGGGAACCAGTTGGGGTCGGCATAGGTGTAGGCGTTTAGGTGATAAAGGAAGCAGTACTTCATCTCATCGTAGCCCTGGGCGTTGGGCAGGGCGTAGTCCGATTCGCCCAGGTGCCACTTGCCGGTGAAGTAGGTCTGGTAGCCGGCCTTTTTGAGCACCGAGGCCAGAGTCCACTCCGCCGCGGGCAGGCCGCCGCCCTGGCCCTGGAAGGCCACGGTGGTCATGCCGCTGCGGTTGGGGATGCGGCCGGTCTGCATGGCCGCGCGGCCCGGGGTGCAGCTGGGCTGGGCGTAGAAGGAGAAGAAGGTCATGCCCTGGTCGGCCATGCGGTCCAGGTTGGGAGTGGGCATGCCCCGCCCCTCGCCGCCGCCGTATACGCCCAGGTCGCCGTAGCCGGTGTCGTCGGAGACGATGAGCAGGATGTTGGGTTTCTGGCCGGCGGCCAAAGCCGGCGCCGCGGCCATGACCAGGGCCAAGGCCAAAACGGCCAGCCATAGATGAAGATGCTTAGTGAATATGCGCATGGTTTTTTGACCTCCGTATGTGTCCTGGCGGTTTTGCGGCAAATCATCGAAGCCGCCTGGCCTGGCGCGCGAACCCCGCGCACCGTTCCGGCCGGGCATTCCCCCCGCGAGTCCCTAGTCTATTGATACAGTTTAGGGGCGGATCGCTTCGCGAAACAACAGGGCCTAAAAAGGGCCAAGCGGCGATATATCGGGAAAAGTCAATTTAACCGTTGTGTTGTAGCAAGTGGCCGTTTAATAATGCATAAAAATCCTCATATGGATGTAATTTTTGCATGACTAGTTTGAAAGCCATTACTTACGCCCTGGCCCTCAACGAGCACCGCAGTTTCACCGCGGCCGCCCGCAGCCTGGGCATCTCCCAATCCGCCTTGTCGCGGGCCATCCTAAAGCTGGAGAGCGAGCTGGGGGTGCCCCTGTTCGACCGCAGCCGGCCGGAGGTGGCCCCCACTCCCCACGGGGAGGCCTATCTCGGCAAGGCTTCCAAAATTATTGGGCAATTGGACGAAGCCGAGCAGGAAATCCGCATGATGAGCGGCCTGGAAAATGGCACCTTGCGGGTGGGCTTCGGGCCGGTGTACGTGGCCAGCCTGGCCGGCCCGGCGGTGGGGCGCTTCGTGGCCGACCACCCCCGGGTAAAGGTGCGCATAAGCACCGGGGGATGGGCCGGATTGTCCCAAAAGTTCCTGGCCGGCGGCATGGAACTCTACGTGGGCGAGATCAGCGTCCTGAGCAGCTACGAGGAGCTGAGGACTATTCCCCTGAGCACCCAGTCGGGGGTTTTCTTTTGCCGGCCGGACCATCCCTTGCTGGCGCGGGCCCCGGTGGAGCTGGCCGAGCTGGCCGCCTTTCCCTTTGCCACCGTGCAACTGCCCCAGAGGATAACCGCGTTCCTGGATGAACTGCTGGTGGTGCAAAAGGCCTCCCATGGGATGACCGTGGCCCGGCCGCCCATCGAGTGCGAGAACTTTTTCATCACCAAGCGGGTGGTGGCTCACAGCAACGCCATCGGCCTGACCACCGGCTACGTGCTGCGCGAGGAGTTCGAGAGCGGCGCCTTGCGCGAGCTGAAGGTCAAGGGAAACCGCTTGTCTTCCCAGGGCGGGGTGGCGGTCAAGAGCGGGGCCACTCTCTCCCCGGCCGCCCAGGCCTTCATCTCCTATCTGGTGGAAGCCGACCGGTCCTACGGCGCGGCTTGAGCGGCCGCTTGGTTTAGGGGCTTGGGCCGCACAGGCTCCGGCGGGCCGCCAAAAAGAAGGCCGGGGCCCCAAGGCCCCGGCCGTGTCGCTTTTGCGGGTGGCGGCTGCTAGAAGTAGTAGCCCACGTTGATGTTGAACATCGCGGTCCAATCCGCATCGGGGTCGCCCTCGGCCAAGGCGTTGCTGGAGCCGCCCAGCCACACCATGTTCTTGCCCATGACCAGGTCCACGTAGGTGTAGATCGGGCCCGAGGAGATCAGGCAGCCAAGGGTGTTGATGTAGGAGTCTTCCCAGCCGCTCTTTTCCTTCATGCTCACGCTGAAGTCGTTGTAGAACTGGAGGCCGGTGACCGGGCCCCAGGCGACCGGAACGTCGTAGCTCAGGTTGCCCACCAGCACGGTGGCCTCGCTGGCGATCTGGTAGGACGAGGCGAAGGCGCCCAGAAGCACCGTGTCGTCGCTCACGCCGGCGGGGTTGTCCGGGTTGAAGGCGTAGCGCAGAGCCTCGGCCTCGACGCCGAAGTTGCCGAACTTGGCCCGCACGTGAGGACCGGCGGCCCAGCGGGTGCCGAAGCCGTCGCTGGTGTTGTTGTAGAGCTGGCCGAACATACCGCTGACGCCCACCTCGATGCTGGAGTTCTTCCAGGGCGTGAAGGTGTAGGCCAGGCGCGCGTTGACCGTGTTGGTCTCCTCGTTCTGCTGGTCGCCCACGGTGACCACGTCAAAGGAGTAGCGCTCCAGCTTGCCCGCGTTGCCCCACTCGCCGTTCTTGAAGAAACCCAATTGCAGGTCCCAGTTGCCCGGCTTGTAGAGCCACTTGAGGCCCATGTCGTAGTCGTCGGCCAGGCCCACGTAGTAGGGCACGCCGAACCAGTAGTTGTGGCTGGCGTAGGGCAGCAGACCGATGGGCACCTGGGTGACGCCCAACTGGCCCTGGCTGGCCTCGGAGAAGTTGTAGCCCACCCAGCCGTGGTGGATGACGTTCATGTAGGAGTACCAGCGATACTGCGCGCTGATGAGCAGGTCGTTGTACTCGCCATTGACGTCCAGACGGAAGATATCGAACAGTCCGTCGCCGACCTTGGCCTTCTGGGTGTTGTTGAAGCTGGAGTTGCGGTAATTGAACCTGAGCGCGCCGCCCACCTTGATCTTGGGCTCGTTCTTGCCGGCCTCGGTCACCTTTTGGGCGGCCACATTCACCGACTTTTCCAGCTTGTTTTGCTTGGCATCGCTTTTCTGAAGCTTTTGCTCCAGCTCGGCCACCTTGGCCTTCAAGGACTTCACCTCCTGGATCAGCATCTTCACGTCCTCGTCGGACACCGAAGCCGCCAGGGCGGGCCCGGCCATCAAGGCCAGGCTCAGCAGGAGGCAAAGCGGGATTATCAATTTTCGCATGATGAAGGGATTTCTCCTTTCCGGTTTGGTTTTGGGTCGGGGCGCGTGCCCGGCCCCGCACTTGCGGGGCCGGGTCTAGCCATGCGCCGTTGTCTTGGGGGTGGAGCCAGCCGCCTACTTGGCCGCCTTACGGGCCGCGCTCAGCCAGCTGTTCCACTTGTCCTTGTTTTTGGCGATCCACTCGTCCACGTGGCGCTCGATGTCCTTTGGGGCCTTCTGGCCATTGTTCATCCTGGTGTT
This sequence comes from Desulfarculaceae bacterium, assembly GCA_020444545.1. Taxonomy (NCBI): domain Bacteria; kingdom Pseudomonadati; phylum Thermodesulfobacteriota; class Desulfarculia; order Desulfarculales; family Desulfarculaceae; species Desulfarculaceae bacterium. The sequence goes on from JAHLKT010000007.1 coordinate 217,572, forward strand.
CTGGGCGTTGATGTCGCTCAGGGGCAGGGTGAAGACCTCAAAGAACTTTGCCGCCGCCGGGTTGGCCGCCAGGAACTTCTTGTTGGCCACTATGCGGATGTCGCTGACCACGAAGCCCAGCTTGATGGGATCGCTGACCGCGCCCTTGATGCCCGTGGCGGTCATGCGGTCCTTGAAGGCCTCCTGGGTCTTGCTGGGCACGATCTTGGGCACGTTGATCCAGACCACGTCCTCGCCAGGCTTGAGCAGGTGCACGGTCCAGTTGGGGGTCCAGGTATAGAAGAAGATGGGCTTGCCGTTCTTGTAGCGGCCCATGGCGGCGGCCATGCCCGCGGCGTAGGCAGCCTTGATGGGCTTGATGTACTTCCTGAGCTTGTAGGTGTCCAGGTGGAAGCGGATGGCTTTTTCGCAGCCCCAGCCCGGAGGACAGGCGGTCAGGTCGGCCTTGCCGTCGCCGTTGGCGTCAAAGGCCTTGATCACCTCGGGGCGCTTGAAGTCGTCCAGGGACTTGATGTTGAATTTCTCGGCTGCCTTCTTGGAAACCAGGTAGCCCTGCAAGCCGCCGGCCTTGACCACGTAGCCCACCTTGGCCACGGTCTTCTGCCAGTCCTTGGGCATCTGGGGGTCATGCATGGGGAACCAGCCGTTGGTCCAGTAGTCCACGTCGCCCAGGGAGACGGACTTGTAGAAAATGGGGTTGGCCAGGTCCTTGGGCTTTTTCATGTCATAGCCCAGCTCGGTCAGGGCCCGGCGCACCAGGGCCTCCTGGAAGAAGCCGGTGTTCCAGGTGGCGCGGGCCGGCTTCACGGTCACGCCCTTGCCGGGCAGGTCCGCGGCCGAGGCCGCCGTGGGGGCCAGCAGGCAAAGAGCCAAGATCACAAACAAGAGCATTCTGCTGAATCGCATTTTTCCTCCTCGTGGGTTCGCCGCCCGGTGTCGAAGCGCCCGGCGGCCGGTCCGGTTGAGCCGTTGCGGTCTTTGGTTTCTAGGGTTGATCCTTTTTTGCCATGGATTGGGTGATGCGGTCCAGGACCATGGCCATGAAAACGATGCCGATGCCGCCGATGACCGCCTGGCCGATGTCCAGGGTGTTCAGCCCCAGGATCACCGGAGCGCCCAGGCCGCCGGCCCCGATGAGCGCGGCGATCACCACCATGGACAGCGACATCATGATGGTCTGGTTGAGCCCGGCCAGGATGGTGGGCAGGGCGATGGGGATCTGCACCTTGCGCAGAATCTGCCAGCGGGTGCCGCCAAAGGCCTGGCCCGCCTCCACCAGCTCCCGGGGAACCTGGCGGATGCCCAGGTTGGTCAGGCGGATGATGGGCGGCAGGGAGAAGATGATGGTGGCCAACACGCCGGCCACGTTGCCCACCGAAAAGAGCATGACGATGGGCACCAGGTAGACGAAGGCCGGGGTGGTCTGCATGGCGTCCAGCACGGGCCTGAGGTAGGAGTCGAAGCGGTCGCTGCGCGCGGCCAGGATGCCCAGGGGTAAACCCACCGCGGCGCAGAAGATGACCGAGGACACCACCATGGCCAGGGTGGTCATGGTGTCGGCCCAGAGGCCCAGCAGGCCGATGAACACCATGCTGGCTGCGGTGAACACGGCCAGCCACAGGCCCGAGAAACGCCAGGCCACCAGGGCCAGGACGATTATCACCACCCAGGGGGGTATGGCGTTGAGACCCTGGTCGAAGCCCAGCAGAACCTGCTCCACAGGCCATTTGATGGTCTGGAAGAAGTCCCGGAAATTGTTTACCAGCCAGTCCACGAACTGGGAGACCCAGGCGTCCAGGGGTATTACGGCTTCTTGAAACATCTTGATCGCCTCCTTTTATCAGGCCGCCGCTTGCTCGGAGCGGTGCAGGGTCTTGAGGAAGCGGTACTTGGTTACCACGCCCTTGTACTTGTGGTTTTCGTCCACCACCGGCACCGGCCACTCATGGGAGGCCACCAGGGGCAGCACGTCCTGCATGGTGGCGTCCATCAGCACCGGCTCGGCATCCTTGAGGAAGGCCTGCTCCAGGGGAGCGTCCGGGCTGCCCTTTTCGATGGCCCGGGCCAGGGATTCGGTGGACACGGTGCCCAGGTACTTGCGGTCGGAGTTGAGCACGTAGCCGAAATCGCGCTCCTGCTGGCTCAGGTACTCGTGGCTGGCGCGCAGGCTGCCCTTCTTGGTCACGATGATGGTGGGGTAGGAGTCGCGCACGATGTCTCCCACCGAGATGACGTTGGTGGGGTCCACGCCCCGGAAGAAGGCCCGCACGTAGTCGTTGGCCGGGTGCTGCAAAATCTCCTCGGGCGAGCCCACCTGGATCACCTTGCCGCCTTCCATTATAGCGATGCGGTCCCCGATACGGAACGCCTCGTCAAGGTCGTGGCTGATGAACACGATGGTGCGCTGGTCCTTCTCCTGGAGCTTCAACAGCTCGTCCTGCATCTCGGTGCGGATCAGGGGGTCCAGGGCGCTGAAGGCCTCGTCCATGAGCAGGATGGCCGGGTCCACGGCCAGGCCCCGGGCCAGGCCCACCCGCTGCTGCATCCCGCCGCTCAGCTGTTTGGGGTAGGAGTCCTCCCACCCCGCCAGGCCCACCTGGGCCAGGGCCTCCTTGGCCCGGGCGCGGCGCTGGTCCTTGGCCACTCCGGCCAGCTCCAGGCCGAAGGCGGCGTTGTCCAGCACGCTCATATGGGGCATGAGGGCGAAGGACTGGAAGACCATGGACATGTTGTGCAGGCGGAAATGCACCAGCTCTTCCTGGCGCATGGCGGTCACGTCCGCCCCGTCGGCGATGACCCGGCCGGCGCTGGGGTCGATGAGCCGGTTGAACATGCGCACGATGGTGGACTTGCCCGAGCCGGACAGGCCCATGATCACGAATATTTCGCCTTCGTTGATGCTGAAACTGGCGTCCTGCACGCCCACGGTGAGGCCGGTCTGGTCGAAAATTTCCTCTTTGCTGAGGCCCTCGCGGCATAAGCGCAGCCCCTCTTTGGGGTTGGGCCCGAAGATCTTGTACAGCCCTTCGACTCTGATTTTCTCGGTCATGGCTCCCCTTGCAATATGGGTTGAAAGGCGCCCGGCACCTGCTCTGGGAATTAAAAATACGAGCCGCGGTCCGATCGGGGCGGGCCGCATGGGAGCGGGTGTTCAGATCAGTCGTTGATCAGATAGGTGCGGCAGAGCCAGGTGTGACGCCAGGAGTGGCAGCCGCAGAAAACCTTGTCCCCCGGGCGGCTAGTCGCGCATAGCGAGTATGGGAATGTTTGCAACAGCATGATCAGGTGCGCGGGTTCAGTCCGTTTATTTGTTTGCTTTGGCCGGGGGCGCGGCATGGGGCGCACCCAGATCCTTATCGGCGGCAATGACCGGGGCGGCATTCACCTCCCCAGCCTCCATCATGTCCACCACCTTGCAGAGCACCCGGTCGATCTCGTCCAACTCGGCCGGGCCCAGGGACTCCAGACGGGAGGCGAAGCGCTCGTGCAGGGAGCGGGGCGCGTGGCCCACGGCCTCGCGGCCGCCGGGGGTCAGATGGATGCTCACCTTGCGGCGGTCGCTTTGGTCGCGCCGCCTCTCCACCAGGCTGCGTTTTTCCAGCCGGTCCAGCACTCCGGTGATGGTGGCCTGGCTCAGGAACATCTCCTTGGCCAGGGCCCCGGGAGTGTGTGGGCCTTCCTGGGCCAACAGGCGCAGACACAACAGCTGCGGCGTGGTCAGACGGTGCTCGCTGGCCAGGCGGCGGCTGTGCAGGTCGGTGGCCCGGATTATGCGGCGGATGGAGCGCAAGATGTGTTCGTCGATGGCCATCTCTGCATTCCGGTCCCGTCCGCGTTTCGGGGCGCCCGGCATGGGCGTCAGCCGAAAATTGTTTAGATCACAAAACTTTAGTACACATATCATTCTGGTGGTTTGGTGTCAAGTTTCGGGCCTTGGGGTTGCCGGGGGCGCGGCCCGGCGCAAGCCTCCGTCCGGGCGGGGAGGCCGGGCTCCCTGCCCGCGATGCAAACCACGGGGACCTGAAAAAGGATTTGCCTAATCGAAGCGAAGCGGCCCGGTTCAGTCCTTACTCAGGACTTCCCTGATTATGCGGCCCATCTCCTTGGGCATGAGAGGTTTCATGGCCAGGTGGGACACGCCGGCCTCCTGGGAGGTGGCCGAGGTGAGGCGCTCGGAAAAACCGGTGCACATGACGATGGGCATTTCGGGTCTGATCTTCTTGAACTCCTGGGCCAACTCGGCCCCGGTCATCCCGGGCATGGTGTAGTCGGTCATCAGCAGGTCGTACTCATGGGGAGCCTCCCGGAAGGCCTCCAGGGCCTTCTCGGGAGAGGTGAAGCCCCACACCCGGTAGCCCAGGCGGGTCAGGGCGGTTTGGCCGATATCCACCAGGGGCGCCTCGTCGTCGACCAGGATTACGCGCTCATCGCCGCGCAGTGCTTCCGGCGGCTCCCGGTCTTGGTCCGCCTGGTGGCCCTGAACCTCCAGCGGCAGGTAGACATGGAAGGTGGAGCCCTCCCCCGGCTCGCTGTAGACCCTGATGGTGCCCCCGTATTCGCTCACGATGCCGTGGGCCACCGAGAGCCCCATGCCCGTGCCCTTGCCGACTTCCTTGGTGGTGAAGAAGGGCTCGAAGATGCGCTCCATCACCTCCTTGTTCATGCCCACGCCGGTGTCGCTGACGCTCAGGCGTTGATACTTGCCCGGCACGATGTCCATGTACCCGCTGGCGTCCGCTTCCTCTATTTCGACCAGCCCCAGGTCCACCCCCAAGACCCCGCCGGTCTCGGCCATGGCATGGGCGGCGTTGGTGCACAGGTTCATCAATATCTGATGGATCTGCACCGGGTCGGCCAGTATCTTGCTGTCGCCCGCGGCCAGGCTTTGCCTGATTTCGATGGTGGCGGGCAGGGTGGCCCGGAGCATCTTGATCACTTCCTTGGCCAGAGGCTTCAGGTTCATGAGGACTTTTTTGTGCTCGCTCTGCCGGCTGAAGGACAGTATCTGGTAGGTGAGGTCCTTGGCCCGCTTGGCCGCCTCGATCACGGTTTGCACGTATTGGGCGGTTTCGGTGCCTTGCTGCAATTCGGTCAGGGCCAGCTCGCTGTAGCCCATGATCGCCGCCAGGATGTTGTTGAAATCGTGGGCGATGCCCCCGGCCAGGGTGCCGATGGCCTCCATTTTTTGGGACTGGCGCAGCTGCGACTCGAGCTTTTCCCGCTCCTCCCGGTCCTTGATCATGCTGGCAATTGAATGGGCGATGATCGAAGCGCCGGTAACCTCGCCCTGGCCGTCGAACACCGGCGAGACCGAGAGGGAAACGTCCACCAGGCTCCCGTCCTTGCAACGGCGGACCGTCTCATGGACCCGGGTGGATTTGCCTTGCCGCACCCGGCGGACCTCCTGGCGCATCTCGTCCATCCGGTCCTCGGGCACCAGCACCCTTATCTGTTGGCCGAAGATCTCCTCGGCGCTGTATCCGTAGATCTGCTGGGCCGCCCGGTTCCAGGAAGTGACGATGCCCTCCAGGTCCACGCCGATGATGGCGTCCTGAGAGGACTCCACGATGGCGGCCAGCCGGTTGACGGCCTCTTGGGCCGCCTTCCTCTCCGTGAAGTCCTCGCCCGAGCTGAGGGTGCCGGTTATGTTGCCCTGGGAGTCCTTGAGCACGGTGTTGAACCAGCGCACCTCGCGCCGTTCGCCGGAGGCCGTAAGCACCGGCGACTCCGCGTGCATGTGCTGTTGCAACTTTCCGGTGCAAATGTCTTGGTGGATTTGCCGCACCTGGGGGCGCATTTCCCCGGGGATGAAATTGTCGATCCAGTTGCGGCCCGCCAGCTCCTCCGCCGGGAGGCCCAGCAGCTCGGCGCCCCGCCGGTTGATCATTTCGATGCGGCCCTCGGGGTCCAGGGCCAGCAGGATCACCCCGGCGGTGTCCAGATACTTTTGGGAGCGGTTGCGCTCGCTCAGCAGCGCTTCCTGGGCCTGCTTTGGGGCGGTGATGTCCTGGAAGGTTCCCCTGGTGAGCAGGGGCGCTCCGCTCTCGGAGTAGAAGTTGCGGCCGATGCCTCTTATGTGCAGGACCGCGCCGTCTTGCCGGACGATGCGGAACTCGACGTTCATGGGCAGGTGCTGGGCGATGGTGGTCTGGATATGCTCGCGCACCCGCTCCAGATCCTCGGGATGCAAAAAATGCATAAATTCCTGGTGAGTAAAGGCGCCCCCTACGCCGCCGATGCCCAGGAGCCGGAAGAATCCCTCGGACCAATAGCCCTCGCCGGTTTGCCAGTTGCGCTCGAAATAGCCCAGGTTGGCGATCTCCTCGGCCTGCTGCAAGGATTCCAGGCTGTTGCGCAGCGCCTGCTCGGCCGCCGTTTTTTCCGATACGTCGCGGATCACCCCGATGAAGCCTTCCGCCTGGCCGGCTTCGTTGGTCAGGTGATAAACCCCGGTCTCGCCGGGGAAGGCTTCTCCGTTCTTGCGCCGGTAGGTTACGGTAATGACAAAGGGCTGGCCGGGGTGGTTTTTCATCTCCCGGCCCATGCGGGCGAACTCCGCCTCGCTGTCATAAACCACCGAAGTTTTCTTCCCCTTGATCTCCTCCAGGCTGTAGCCGAAGGCGGCGGAGAACTCGGGGTTGCAGTCGATGATCTTGCGCTCGGTGTCGGCCACCAGGATGGCGTCGCGGATGCTGGTGTAGAGCAGGCGGTATTTCCGCTCGCTCTCGGCCAAGGCCTTCTCGGCCTGTTTGCGTTCGCTGATGTCCTGGACCGTGCCGCTGACTTTGGTTACGACGCCGTGCTGGTCCTTTTGGGGGCGGCCGATGGTCTCGGCCCAGGTGATGGACCCGTCCCGCCGCCTGATGCGGAACTCCTCGCGGTAGGGGCGCCCCTGCTCCGCCGCCGCCTGCACGATCCGGTCGATGCGCTCCCAGTCGTCGGGATGAATGTGCTCCGCGTGATCCGCCCAGGAGGGAGGCTCCCGTTCCGGGTCGCGGTCGAAGATGCGGTACATCTCCGCCGACCAGAAGGCGGTGTCGTTGGCCACGTCGTAGTGCCAGGAGCCCACCCGGGCCAGCCCCTGGGCCTCTATCAGGGCGGCCTCGCTTTGGCGCAAGGCCTTTTCCGCCGCCCGCCTCTCGCTCAGGTCCCTGAGCGAGGCGCGGAAGGCCGGTCTGCCTTCCCACAAGGTATTGCGGGACCAAAGCTCCACCGGGACGGTGAGGCCGTCCGGGGTGAGCATGTCGATCTCTATGGGGTGGTCCTGGCCGTGAACCGGCACCCCGAACCGCTTGCCCACCAGCTCCTCGCCCCTGCGCTGGAGTATCTCCTCGGCGGCCGGGTTGGCCAGCAGGACGGTCCCCTCGGGGTCGAGCACCAGGATGCCGTCGGCGCTGTCGTGGATTACCCCGAGCATACTCTCGAGGCTCAGCTGATACTCGAGCTCTTTGCCCGCCAAGGCGGCTAGTTTCCCGCGCAGCGTGTTCAACGCGCTGATAAGTTCCGCTTTGGTCTTTTGCGAGTCGCTCAAAACAAAAGCCTTGTTGGGGGAATGCGGGCGTGGGCTAGATGGGCTCTAGCGGCAGTTCGTCGGTTAGCCCCAGGCCGTTTGCAGCCTTGGCGGCTTCGGAAAGATCGCCGATGACCCGCCTTTCGGGGGCGGGGGAGTTGCGCACCACGGCGGGGATGGCCAGGAGGTCGGCCGGGATGGGGGGCGCCGGCTTTGCCAAAATGTCGACGATGGTTATGTTGTAGCGGCCCGGCACGTAGTGCTCGCATAGCCTGCGCAGGACGTTTTCCGCCTTCTGCGCGATCTCGTTGGCTCCCGCGGTGTAGAGGGTGAATTGCCACTCCGGCGAGGAGCTCCCTTGGTAAGGGCTGGCTTGTCGGGTCATATTGCTCCGCCAAACTCCAACTTCGCGGGTTTCACCTCCGGGCCCTTGCCCGAAAGCAGGAGCTCCCAGACCCCTTGAGAGTGCGCTATCCCCCTGGCCTTGTGCACGTAAATGTATCTTTTGCGCTCGCCGGATTGGCGGTGATAGTTGATCACCACCCAGGTGTCCACGATGGAAGAGACCTCGGTCATGGATTGTTCGGGGCTGTACTCTCCCGGGACGAGGCAGGTCATCAGGGTATTGATACCCTGCATCTTGAAGAAGTCGATGAGCCTGGTGAGCATGGAGCGGATATCCCACTCGCTGCCGATGGGCAGGAAGCTGGTTATGGGGTCCATGACCACGGTGTCGGGCTTGAACTCGTCCACCAGGCGGTGAATCCGGAGCAGATGCTCCTCGAGGCCGAAGTTGGTGGGGCGCATGGGCTCCGTGAGCAAGGAGCCGTTTTCAATCCAACGGCCCAGGTCGATGCCCACCGAAGCCATGTTGCGCACGATCTGGCTGCTGGCTTCCTCGAAGGGCAGGTACAGGCAGCGGCCGCCTGCCGCGCAGGTTTTTTCGGCTATGCGGGCGGCCAGGGTGGACTTGCCGGTCCCGGCCACGCCCGAGATCATCACCGTGCTCCCCCGGTAGAAGCCCTTGCCGTCGAGCATCTGGTCCAGCCCCGCGACCCCGGTGGAGACGAACTCGTTGGAGGAAGGGAAGTCGAGGCTGATCGAGGTTATGGGCAGTACGGAAAGGCCGTCCGGGCTGATGAGGAAGGGGAACTCGTCCGCGCTGTGCGCCGAGCCGCGGCACTTGACCACCCGCATCCGGCGTTTGGACACCTGGCCTTGCACCCGGTGGTCCAGCAGGATCACGCAGTCGGTGGCGAACTCCTCCATGGTGAACCGGTGGTGGGACATGTCATGCAGTTCGCTGGTTATGACCGTGGTGATGCCCTGTTGCTTTGTCCACGCGATAACCCGGGCGAGCTCGTAACGGAGGTTTTGAGAATTCTTGTATTGCGCCAGAAGAGAATTGAGGTTGTCCAGGACCAGGCGCTTGGCCTTGATATCGGAAAGCCACCTCTCCAACATCGCCAAAAAACCGTCCAGGGTGTAATCGCCCGCCTGGGTGATACGCGATCCGGCAATGGGTACGTGCTCTATGCTCAGCTTGTTTTCGCCCAGGGCCCGGTTGAGTCCCAGTCTGAGTCCGGAGAGGTTGCCGGTCAGGTCTTCTTTGGTTTCTTCAAAGGATACGAAGACGCCTGGCTCATCGTGGTCCACCGCGCCATGACCCAAAAACCTCGCGGCCAAGATGGTCTTGCCGCAGCCGGGGCCTCCGATGGCCAGGGTGGTTTTGCCGGCGGGAAAACCGCCTCGTAACACTTCATCCAAACCGGATATTCCGGTGGGGCATTTCCGGATGTGGCCCATGTTTGTTTTCCCTGTGAGCTAATGCATATGCTTTAGAGCGAAGGCACTTTTCGGCTAGGGATTTAGTCGGGCGTTAGGTTTGGCGAAACACTGAGCCGCAAAGCCTTTCGTTCAATGCAACGGCTTTATTTCTTGGCCGCCGCTCCGGGGAGACACGGCCAATAAGCTGCGCATTTTACTGACAACTCTCACCCCACTATAGGCTCTAATGGTTGCGTTTAACAAGAATATAATAGTAACCGCGAATTGGGGTTTTTCGGGGAAAAGGCACGGGATGCATTGCCGCCGGCTATGCGTCCGGCGGGAAACCAGGCCCGTGCCGGGGCTAATCCTTGCCATTTTCCGGCAGCAACCAGGCCCGCGCCTCGCGTGGGGGGAGCATGGCCCGGAGCTGGCCTCCGGCCGGAGCCAGCCCGCCGCTATGCCAGAGCCGGCGGGCCGGTCCGTCCACCGGCCCCAGGGCCACCTCGGCCGTGTGGGGGGTGGTGTTGACCAGCAGAATCAGGGTCCCCCGGGAGCAGCGGCCCCATCCGGCGCGCACCGCCGGGCCGCCGCCGGGGTCGGAGCGCACCCGGCCCAGATGCTTCAGGGTCATGCCCGGGGGCAGGCCGGGGATCAGGGGCAGCCAGGGGCCCAGCCGCCGGAGCCGCCCGGCCAGGCGGCAGATGGCCGGGCCCAGGGTGGGGTCGGCCGCGCCCAGGCGCCAGTTGTAGAACAGCAGGCCATCGGCCCCGGCGGTGAGGGCCGAGGCGGCCAGGGCGTTCATCTCCTCGGGACGGGGAGGGCGGCTCCAGCCGTTGGGGGCCTCGGCGCCGCCGCCGAAGGCCTGCACCACCCCCCACACCTGTCCTCCGGGCCGCACCAGGCCCCTCGCCTGGGTGATGCTGTCGGCCAGCCAGTTCAGGGGTTGGGTGGGCACGGGGTACTGGTCCATGAACACCGCGTCGTACGCCGGGGCGTACTGCGCCACCGCCTCGGGCCGCACCAGGGCCGTGACCACCGGGATAGCGGGGAAGGCCTTGGCCAGCGCCTTGCGGGCGGCCAGCAGGCGGCTCAGCGGGAAGGACCTGATCTCGGGCTCATCCTGTGGATAGAAGGCCACGGGCAAAAGGGTTGGGTCCAGGCCGCGCAGCAGGCTTATCTTCTTGTCCAGGGCCGTGCCGCCCGGCGGCACGATGAGGATGACCCCCAGACCCAGGGCGCGGGCCTCGGTCAGCAGGGCGGGAAGCTGGGCCAGGGAAGACCCCAGCACCACGGTGTCCAGGCCGCAGGCCTTGGCCGGGGCCAGTTGGGATTGCCGGTTCAGATAGGCCCCCACCGGGAAGGCGCCGGGCTTGGCCAGGGGCCGGGCGGGCGCAAGGGCCGGGGCCGGGGGCAGGGGCTCCAGCACTGCCTGGGACAAAAGCAGGCGGCTGTCGCTGTGGTTGCGGATGACGATGCTGCCTTGGCCGCCGGGCGGGGCGATGCCGGTAACCGTGATCTTCTGCCAGCCGCCCACCACGCAGTGCGCGTCCAGGCGGTGCTCCCGGCCCAGGAAGTTCAGCCAAAGGTAGTGGTCGTTTACGAAGCTCTGCCGCCTGAGCCACAGGCTGAGGCCGTAGCGCTTCCCGGGCTTGAGGGCCAGGGGCTTGCTGGCCAGGGCGGCCGGGGCCTTGCCGGTGAAGACCCAGGCCCTGCCCTCGCGGGGATAGGGGCGCTCCAGGGTCAGGCCGCCCGAGGCGCGGCTGGCGGCGGTGGCCGGGGTGTCCCACAGGGCCGAGCCGGGGGTCAGGTCGGGCCGTTCCCCGGGCGGGGGAGGGGCATAGGCCGGGGCGCAGGCGAGCAGCGCCGCCAGCAAGAGCAGAACGGCCACCATCAACAGGCGGGCGGGTCGGTGCATGGAGCGCCTCCGTCTTGGGTGCCACATCTATATATTTATGGCACAACCGGGAGGCGCTTGTCCTCAACCGCTTGGGGATCAGGCTCCTGCCGGGGCGGGCAGCTCCTGCCTACACTGGGCGCAGCGGGTGGCTCCCCGCATGGCTTGGGCGCCGCAGTGGGGGCAGGCATGGCGCCGGCGCTCCTCGGCCAGCCAGGCCTCGGTGCCCAGCTCCCGCCAGCGGGGGATGCCGGCCAGGATCATGGCGCGGCCCGGCCCGGACCGCTTCCGCCCGGAGGCGGCGCGGCCGCCGGACAGCACCCGCAGGGGCGGCCAAGGTTGCCAGCGGGCGTCGCGGTTCCACAACCACATTGCGATGCGAGTGAGCTCCCGTTGATCGATGGATGGCGTTCTGGCTCGGGCCATGGCGTTTCTCCCCTCTGATTATATAGAGTGCGGGGAGCGGCGGTTGTGACCGGAAGGGCGAATTTTTTTTAGAGCCCAGGGGCCGCGTCCCGCCGGAGGGGGCTTCCCCGTCTGGGGCAGGGCGGGCATTTATGGCATAATCAAACGACGCTTGTCCCCATGCCTCCGGGAGAGACGCTCATGCCCAAGTACCTGGCGGGACCGCTCCTGTTGATGCTCCTGTCCGCGCTGCTGGCGGCGGGCTGCGGCGGCAAAAAGGCCGCGCCGGTGGAGGAGCCCGCCGCCTCCGCCCAATCCGCCGCGTCCGAGGCCGTGGCCCAGGCCCCCCAGCCCGAGCCGGTGTGCCTCTACCTTTTCTGGACCCGCGACCCCTCGCGCATCGGCGAGGTGCAAGACCGCGTGGCCCGGGGCGAGCGTTTCCCCCCGGCGGCCAAGGCGGTGTCCGAGGAAGGGCTCAAGGGCGCCTCGCGGCTCAACGCCACCTGCATGGCCCCGGCCGAGCTGGACCCCGAGCTGCTGACCCAGGTGGATCGCCTGAGCGTGGGCCAGGTGTCGCCGCCCTTTGACTACGCCCAGGGCCAGGCCCTGGCCATGCGCACCACGGACCGCTACTGGCGCGAAGGCAAGGAGCTGTTCGCCCAGAAGAAATACGCCGAGGCGGCGGCGGCGCTCAAGAAGCACCTGGAGCTGCACCCCGACTCGGCCACGGTGTGGCAGGCCCTGTCCGAATGCCTGGGCGCCCAGGGCGAGGACCAGGCCGCCCTGGAGGCCCTGGACAAGGCCCTGGCCATATCGCCGGAAAGCCCCTCCCTGCTCAACGGCCGCGCCACCCTGCTCATCCGCCTGGGGCGCGGCCAGGAGGCGGTGGCCGACTACCGCAAGGCCCTGGAGCTGGCCCCGGCCAGCCCCCTGCTCATGCACAACCTGGCCTGGGCCCTGCTGCACGAGAAGGAAAACCTGGACCTGGCCATGGAGCTTATGGGCCAGGCGCTCAAGATGGAGCCGGACAACGGCCACTTCTGGGACACCCTGGGGCGCATCCAAAAGGCGCGGGGAGATTACGGCGACGCGGTGGTGAGCCTCTACCGGGCCAACCATTTGGGGGTGCGCCAGGAGGGCAACCGCCAGGACCTGGCCGAGGCCCTTTTGGAGCTTCCCCCCGAGGCGGTGGCCCGCCTGGCCGGGCGCAAGGGCGGCCTGCCTCCCTTCAAAATCCCGGCCCCCGCGCCCGCGCCCAAGGCGGCCCTCCCGGCCCCGGCCCCCAACCCCCTGGGCGCGCCCAGCGCCCCGCCGGGCCAGGAGCCCCTGCTGCGCACCTGGCGCTCCGCCACGCCGGCCCCCGCCCCAGCCAAGACCCCGGAGGCCGCCGCGCCCGCCGTGGCCCCGGCCGAGCCGCTCCTGAGCGAGCCCCTGACGCCCCTCTGGACCGCGCCGCCGCCATCCGCGGCCCCGGCCCCGGAAGCCGCCCCGCCGCCAGCGCCCCCGGAGCAAACCGTAGGCCCCGAGGAAGGACGGCCCGAGGCCGCTGCTCCCGCGCCCCCGGAACCTGAACAGCCCCCGGCCGCGCGGGAGCAGGCCCAGCCCGGCCAAGAGCAGCCTCCGGCCCAGGAGCAGCCTCCGGCCCAGGAGCAGGCCCCGGCTCAGGAGCAGGCCGCTACCCAGGACGACGATGGGCCGCCTCCGCCCCTGTGGGACAGCGAGGAGTACCAAGGCCGTTTGGAGCCGGTGGGCGAGGACGTGCTGCTCTTCGGCCAGCTGGAGGCCATGGAGACCGCCAGCCCCGAGGACCAGGAGGAGGACGAGCCCCTGGCCCCGGCCGAAGCCGCCGCCCCCACTGCCGCCCCTCCGGACCGGCCCAAGCCCCTTCCGCTCGCCGCCGCCCCGGCCCCGGCCCGGCAGGGCCCGGCGGTGACCGCCGTTTTGCGCAAGCCCCGCCCCGCGCCCGAAGCCCCGGCTCCGGCTCCGGCCGTCCGCGAAAAGCTGCCCGCCCCGGTCCCGGCCATCCCGGGCTACTACATCCTGGTGGGCTCCTTCCGTTCGCCGGAGCTGGCCAGCAAGGAGATGAAGCGCTGGCGGCGGCTGAACCAGGCGGTGTGGATGGAGTGGCGCACCGTGCCCAAGCGGGGCGACTGGGTGCGGGTGATGCTGGGTCCCTACCAGAAAAAGTCCGACGCCCGCCACGAGGCCGAACTCCTCCGAGAGCGCAAGCTCATCCGGAGCTACAGCGTGTTGGACAAGCTGGAATAAAAAAAGCGGCGGCCCCGGAGGGCCGCCGCGCGTCTAGCCGGGTGAGAGGCTACTTGTAGCAGCAGAACACCTGCTGTTGCAGGATGGTCACCTTGTCGTTGAGGAACCGGGCGTTGTAGCCCGCGTTGCGCAGGATGTTGTAGCCCATCTCCGCGCGCAGGCCGGTGCGGCAATGGGTGACGATCTCCTTGTCCTTGGGCAGCTCGCCCACCCGCGCGCTCAGCTCGTCCACCGGGATGTTCACCGCGCCGGGCAACATGCCGCTGGCGGCCTCGGCCTTGGTGCGCACGTCCAGGATCAACTTGCCCTTGGGCTTGTTGCGCACGATGTTCATGAACTCGTCGCCGGTGATCTCGCCCGGATGGGGGCGGGGGAGATAGAAGATCTTGGTGCTCACCATGTCGCGCTGGGTGGGCCCGCCGGCCTTTTGCCAGCCCTTGAACCCGCCCTGCAGGATGGCCACGTTGCCGTAGCCCCAGGAGCCGATCTCCTTGGCCAGCTTGCCCAGCTCGGCCATGTTGGTGTCGTCGGAATACAGGACGATGTAGGCCTTGCGGTCCAGGGGGAACTGCTCGCGCTCGGCGATGACCCGGTTCGCGGGGATGGCCACCGCGCCCTGGATGTGACCCTTCTTGGCGGCCTCGACCCCACGGGTGTCGATGACCACGATGTAGCCCAAACGCTTCTTCACGAAATCACTGGTGGCCACCACCGGCAGGCCCGCCTTTTTCCAGGCGGGGAGCCCGGCGTGGAAGACCTTGACGTTGGTGTAGCCCTTCTTTTCCGCCAACCTGGCGGCCATGGGAGAGAGCACTCATCTGAAGCCTTGGCAATAGAAGATGACCAGGGCGTTCTTGTCCTTGGGCAGCTTGCCCATCATCTCGGGCATCTTGGGGAAGGGCATCATGACCGCGCCGGGGATGTGGCCCTCGTTGTAGCGGATGGGCGGGCGCGAGTCGACCAGGGTGTAGCCGCCCTTCTTGGGGCCTTTGGCCACCAGCGCGGCCAGTTCCTTCACCCCGATGATCTGCTTGTCGGGCACCTTGATCTTGGGCTTGGCCACGATGGCCGTGGCCACCAGGTCCGAGCCCTGCTTCACGTAGCTCACCTGCACCGGAATGGGCTTCTTGAGCTTCTTGATGCTGGGGACGTTGGTTACCGTGGTCTGGGGGGTGAACTTGAGGATGACGTTCTTGCCCGGGGCCACCATGACCGAGATGGACTTGGCCTTGTTGGAACGGCTCTGGAAGTCGCCGGCCACCACGTTGGGCATCTCCTTGAGCTCGCCGTGGCATTTAAGGCACTTTTTGGCCGCAATGACCTTGGCCGAGGCCGGCGGGGCGCTCAGGCCCATGACCGCCAGGGCGGCCAGGGCCAGGCCCAGCAGGCCGGTGGCCTTAATAATCGCCTTTCGCATTAATATCCTCCGTTGATAAATCAAACCGGTCGCGGCCGGGCGGAACCTTCCCGCCTCGGGCCTGTTTATCCGCAGCGCGCGCCCCTGCATGGGCGGGCGCCGGCTTTCTGGTTTGTGCCTCAATTAAAGAGCAACACTTGTGCCACTATGGACGGCTCCTCTATATTCATTTTAATTCAATCGGTTGCCCCAATGAACCCCCGCCTGTAAAGTCTTCACGAACGCGCAATATGTTAATTTAAGTTACAGGTGTTAAGGTTATACGGCATATGCCCGGTGGGGTTTGGAAAACAGGCGCTATTTGCGTTGCTTGCAAGGGAGGCTGTTTAAGTCCAAGGGAGCAGTGGGTTTTACACTCGTTGCCCCCGCCCGGCGGCAAGTTGGCAGGGCCTTTGCTTAATAAACCTGGAGATTGTTTTTGGGGCCCAGGGGCCGCGAAGGGCTTGGTCTGCTAACACATTGTTTTGGCGGGGCAATACTCCGGGTGGTTTCGCGGCGCACCTGTTAAGCGTTAAGGTATTGTTTAACCCCCGGCAGTTAACATGCGGCGGCTAAGATGGATCTGACCAGTCATTGGAAAACGGTGATGGACACCATGCAGGACGGCCTGCTGGTGGTGGACGACCGCGGCTTCATCATGGCGGTGAACCCCGCCGCCGAGGATCTGACCGGCTACGGGCAGAGTGAGATGCTGGGCCGGAGCTGCCGCA
Organism: Desulfarculaceae bacterium; assembly: GCA_020444545.1. Classification (NCBI taxonomy): domain Bacteria; kingdom Pseudomonadati; phylum Thermodesulfobacteriota; class Desulfarculia; order Desulfarculales; family Desulfarculaceae; species Desulfarculaceae bacterium. Next base: position 233,546 of record JAHLKT010000007.1, read on the forward strand.
TGTTGGGCTGCACCGGCTGCAACATCGTGGGCACCGGCTCGGGCGCGGACTGGTGTCAGCTATTCTTGGACGGCGAGGTGAGGGCCAAGCGCTGCACCATCACCCACAAGGACGGCAGCCGGGTGCAGGTGATCAAGCGGGCCTCGGTGCTCAAGGATCAGGTGGGCGAAGTCATCGGCGCGGTGGAGACGCTCATCGACGTGAGCGAGCTGGCCAAGAAGGAGCAGGAGCTCACCGACCTCCGGCGCAGCCTGGAGGGCCAGCCCGACGGCCGCTATGGCATCCTGGGCCGCTCCGAGCCCATGCAGCGCCTGTTGGACCTGGTGGAAAACGTGGCCGCCAGCGAGGCCCCGGTACTCATCCAGGGCGAGAGCGGCACCGGCAAGGAGCTGGTGGCTCGGGCCATCCACCAGCTGGGCCCCCGCCGCGACCGGCCCTTCATCAAGGTGAACTGCGCGGCCCTGAACCAGAGCCTTTTGGAGAGCGAGCTCTTCGGCCACGTGCGCGGCGCCTTCACCGGGGCCGAGCGCACCCGGGTGGGGCGCTTCGAGGCGGCCCACGGGGGCGACATCTTTTTGGACGAGATCGGCGACGTGCCCCTGGCCACGCAGGTGAAGCTCCTGCGCGTGCTGGAGAACCGCGAGGTGGAGCGGGTGGGCGACCACCAGCCCATCGAGGTGGACGTGCGCATCATCACCGCCACCAACCAGGACCTGGAGGGGCTCATCGGGGCCGGCGAGTTCCGCGAGGACCTGTTCTACCGCATCAACGTGGTGCCCCTGGCCGTGCCGCCCCTGCGCCGCCGCCTGGAGGACATCCCCCTCATCGCCACCCAGGTGATCCGGCGCATCGCCCTCAAGGGCGGCAAGCCTATCACCGGCCTCACCCCCAAGGCCATGGAGCGGCTGTTGGCCTACTCCTGGCCGGGCAACGTGCGCGAACTGATCAACGCCCTGGAGTTCGCCTTCGTGCTCTGCCCCGGCGGGCTGATCGGGGCCGAGCACCTGCCCCCGCGCATCGCCGGGTCCGAGCCCGCCGCGCCGGGCCGCCGGGGCCGTCCGGCCCTGGAGCGCTCGCGCCTGGTGGAGGTGCTGCGCCAGTGCGGGGGCAACCAGTCCCAGGCCGCCCGCGTCCTGGGCGTGAGCCGGGTTACGGTGTGGAAGCGGATTAAAGACTACGGCATCAATCTCCGCACCGATATTGTTTGAGCCGCGCGCCGCATTCGCTGCCCACATCAAGCCCTTATGGCCGTTCAGCGTTGCCAGGCGGGGAGTCATGCCCTAGAATGAAGGTCCACGGCTCCAGCGGGGCCACGATCATCCTAGGCGAGAGGAATCATGGACAAACGCGCACTGGTGACCGGCATCACCGGTCAGGACGGGGCCTACCTGGCCGAGCTACTGCTGTCAAAGGGCTACGAGGTCTGGGGCATTATCCGCCGCTCCAGCTCCTTCAATACCGGCCGCATCGATCATCTGTATCAGCCGCCCCAGGCCGAGGGCGCCCATCTGCGCCTGGTCTACGGCGATTTGACCGACGCCTCGAGCATCAACCAGATACTGATGAAAGTGCAGCCCACCGAGGTATACAATCTGGGCGCCCAGAGCCACGTCAAGGTGAGCTTCGACGTGCCCGAGTACACCTGCGACACCGTGGCCATGGGCGCGCTCAGGCTCTTGGAGGGCATGCGCCAGCTGAATATCGACGCGCGCTACTATCAGGCCAGCTCCAGCGAGATGTTCGGGCTCACCGAAAACGCGGTGCAAAACGAAGAGACGCCCTTCCACCCGCGCAGCCCCTACTCGGTGGGCAAGGTCTTCGCCTACTGGATGACCATCAACTACCGCGAGTCCTACGGCTTCCACGCTTCCAACGGCATCCTGTTCAACCACGAGTCGCCCAAGCGGGGCGAGACCTTCGTGACCCGCAAGATCTCCCGGGCGGTGGCCCGCATCAAAAAGGGCCTGCAAAAGAAGCTCTACCTGGGCAACATGGACGCCATGCGCGACTGGGGCTATGCCGGGGATTACGTGGAGGCCATGTGGCTCATGCTCCAGCAGGACGAGCCCGACGACTACGTGGTGGCCACCGGCGAGACCCACAGCGTGCGGGACTTCGTGGAGGCGGCCTTCGGCTACGTGGGCCTGGACTGGCACGACTACGTGGAGATCGACCCGCGCTACTTC